>JARLHW010000160.1 GCA_031292075.1 Desulfosporosinus sp. | reverse complement strand
GCAAATCGGGCTGAATCCCGTGAGCTTGCAGGCGGCGGACTGCTGCTACCGCCCGTTCATAAGAGCCGCTACCGCTGTGATCTTTGCGGTTTTTGTCATGCAGCAATTGCGTGCCGTCTATACTCAGCCCCACATCAAAGTTGGCGTCAGCCAAAAATGAACACCACTCGTCATCCAGCAGAATTCCGTTGGTCTGAAGATTGTTCCAACAGCTCCATCCTTCCGGGAGATAGCGTTTCTGCAGTTTGATTGCCAACCGGTAGAAGTTGAGTCCTGCCAATGTCGGTTCCCCACCATGCCATGTAAACTGCACGACAGGCCCCGGGCTTGATTCTATATATTGATGGATATACCTTTCCAGCAGTCCGTCCGACATACAGGATTGATGCTTGCTTTGAGAAAAACGTCCGGTTTCCAAATAGTAACAGTAACTGCATTCTAAGTTGCACAGTGACCCGACCGGCTTAGCCATAACAACAAATGGCTGCATCTTAATCTTTTAACTCCGTACTCAGATGTTCCCCGAAAAAGTCAAAAACTTTCTCCCACCCATCCATCGCCTGCTGCGGCCGATACATTTGGGTATGATAATACATAAATCCGTGTCCTGCGTCATCATACCGGTAGAATTTATAATTCTTTCCGTATTTCTTAAGCTCTTCTTCCTGCAAGTCAACCTGTTCCGGCGTCGGAAACTTATCGTCATTTCCAAACAGCCCCAGCAGAGGGCAGCCTAGCTCAGGTGTATAGTCAATAGGGGCAACAGGGCGGGCCGGTGTCAGCTCTGCTTTGGAAGCAACTACGCGACCACCCCAGCAGTCGACCGCTGCATCAAGGCCACTGACCTTGCATGCTGCAAGAAAGGCGTGGCGTCCACCGGAACACATACCGATGACACCTACTCTTCCATTGGAATAGGGCAATGAATTCAGGTATTCCGAAGCTCCCTCACAATCACCCATCACACTGTCATCGACGACGCCACCCGCGTCGCGGGCTTTTGTTGATATCTCATCAGGAGTCCCGTGCCCAAACCGACAATAAATGTCGGGGCAAAGAGCCAGGTAACCATGCTGGGAGAAGCGGCGGGCGGTCTCGCGGCAAAACTCATCCCATCCGGGCATGTGAGGAATTAAGATAATCCCCGGGAACGGTCCCTTCCCAAGAGGTCGTGAAAAGTAGGCATGTATTTGATCACCTTTATATCCGGGCATTGTGATGGTCTCAGCCAGCATCCCTTCATACTCATCAGTTCTTAATTGGTTCCACATAATGACCCTCCTTATGCGCTATTTATACATATTTTTCATTTAATTATATCTTCAATGGACAATTTTAGCTACTCGACCCTATCTCCTAAATTTTTTTGTCGGTGAAAAAGAAATATCAAGGCTAATAGTCGAGTTATATTAATAGTAGTACTTTTCCCAGCGCCATTGGGACCTAAAAGTCCGTAGATCTCCCCTTCTTCTATTTCCAAACTAACATTGTCTACTGCCACCTGATCGTTAAACTTTTTGATAAGTTCTTCAATGATAACTATCTTCATGAATAACACACTGTAGGCTCTTTTCGTAAATACTGTTGTTTTTCAGAAGAAAACAACAGCTAACTTTATTTACGTTAGCTGTTGTCTCAGTGTTGAGATATTTCTTTACTCATTATCCCATCGTTTCACAAATAATCGAAAACATTTCTCCTAATCGTCTTGAGGTCTGTCAATAAAACTATATATCCCGCTTGGAAAATGTCCGCACAGCCAACGCAAGAAATAAGGTGACATAGAGTCCGGCATAAATTAACATATAGAAACTGGGCTCAGAGCCGCTGCCGAAAGGGCCTAAAAGGTAAGTCGAAAGATTGACCCCCGGAGCCGATAGTACCTTCGAGACGATTTTACGGTAGATTGAATCCGCTGGCATGATTAAGCTTGCGATGATCCCCATTTGAATGAGAGTCTGATTCTTCAACATAAAACCGATCTGTTCTATCATCCCGCCTAAAACCCCTAGCATATAGAGCATAAAAACCGCAATACCATTGGCTAGAGTGGGAAGAAACGTCGTGCCATAAAGAGTTACGGCAAGCAGCACTAAGGGTTGAACAGCATAGAGAAATATAGTCCCTAGTTGCAGGGGAACGTGAAGTCCTGTGGTCGATTGGAGAATTAAGAGGACAGCACAGTAATAGATCACTGCAAACGTCATGAGCACAACAGCATACCCTAAAAATTTCCCCAAGACAATCTCTGAGCGCCGGATCGGGCGCGGCACGATTGCGAAAACGGTACCGTTTTCAATGTCTGAAGAAATGGCACCAACAGAGGACATTATTGCTAGGAAGGAAATCAGAAAACTCCCAAAGAACAGCCCTAAGGAAAGAAACTCTGGTATAATCATAGCTCGCAACGGAGACCCAGCATTATACATATTTTCAAAAGCATAGTGGACACCCGTCCCATAGAGGGATAAAAACAAGACCGTGAGCAGCAGGGTGACGTGAAGAATTCGGCGTCGGATCATTTCTTTCAAGGTTAGGCGTGCAATCGTTAACACGGGTTCTTCCCCCTTCCCTGGATCAAGGAAACGTAAAGATCTTCAAGCGAAGTGTGCCTTGAAGTTAGGGAATAGAGGTGTCCGCTGTGTTCTATTACTTTATCCGCTAAGCGTGGAATGTCCGAGCGCTTCTTAAGCGTCAATTCGAGGTGTTGTCCGTTGAGTTGGATAGATTGGCTCAGGTCGGATAACTCCCGGAATAGAGCATCCGTCATTCCCTCAACCACCATCTCGACCTCGGTTGTTTTAGTTAAGAGCTCTTCCAACGTCCCACCGAGGATTATGTGCCCGTTTTGAATGATTTCCACTCGGTCGCAGATCATTTCAACCTCACTGAGTAGATGGCTATTTAGGAAAACCGTTTTACCGCGATCTCGTAATTCCAGCATAATTTGTCGCACCTCACGCCGCCCTAAGGGGTCAAGCGCTGAGGAAGGTTCATCCAAAAAGAGGATTTCCGGATCAGCGAGTAAGGCACAGGCCAGACCAATTCGTTGCTGCATCCCTTTACTGTACGATCCGATCTTTTGGTCTCCCTTCCCAGCAAGTCCTACTTGATTGAGAACGAGCGGGATGCGGGCCCTTTTTTGTACGGGGGGCAGCTTGGACAAAGACGCGTGAAAGGAGAGGAGCTCCTCCCCTGTTAACCAAGGCTGATACCGAAAATTCTCCGGCAGAAAGCCAAGTTTCCTGCGCACTTCTAGGCTGCCGAGAGGATAACCGAGAATTTTGCCACTCCCTGCAGTGGGGTTTAAGAGCCCAACCAACATTTTGACCAGGGTGCTTTTGCCTGCGCCATTGGGACCGAGAAATCCGAAGATTTGCCCCTGATCAACCGAGAGACAAATCTCCGCACAGCCCACTTTAGGACCGTATTTCTTTGTCAAGTTAATGGTTTCGAGAATCATTGGGCAACCCTCATTACTTCATAGAATTCGCAACACTCAAGCCTTGTTCCAGCGTCATGTCACCCGTAATGGCATAAATAACGCCGTCTTTTTGCCAGAGGAGTGTGTTATGAGCAGAATGTTTTGACGATTGGATTTCGTCTGGGGAGGTGATGAAGACACCCGAAGATCCTGCCACGGTAATGGTTTGGGTTGATCCATTGAGGTTTGGTACCACAAAGGTGTGTTGCCAATCATTAATGGAAGCTAATTGTCGTCTCAAATCCTCTGGTAAGAAAGGGAGAGCTAAGATAGCATCACGAATGGCATTAATATCTATATCGCTAGGGGCCGTCAATTGGGGACTGCGGGTTTGGATGATGGTAAGGTTTTCTGGTCCGTCGTAGGTGGCACTGATTACTACCGGTATCTTAGCGGTAAAGGTTTTGCCATTGAGTGTGTCTGGGAGAAGGGTTGTTGCTCCCATCCCTTTCAATATGTCGTTCGTCTTTTGAGTATCAAGGGTAAAGTTAAACGTGGAACCGGACATTCTCTGATAACCTTTCAAGGTATTGCCGGTAGGCAGCGTTCCAGGGATGAGGAGTGGAAAATCGACGGACTCTTTGGCCTCAGCGAGGGTTACCCCACCGGTTACTCCAGTTTTGGTCATCTCCACCGCTCCAAGGTTACCAAGCGTCACTTTACCTGTCCCTTGTCGAAGCGTTTTTTGGATTTGCGAGAAATCGTCCGGGCTAATGGTCACGGTCTGAATGTTGTTAACACGGAAGATACTTAGGAATTCACTGGCCATCGCGCGTACCGGCGCAAAATTCAAGCTTACCGACACAGCTACCGCAACGATGGCAGCAACGGCGATTCCACGATATTTATTCAGCATATTAAAAACTCCTTTTCTTCGAAAATTATTCCAGCTAATTGATTTGTTCTCAAGACAGGGCTCCGCTTGCAGCATGGTTTTATGAAGATGATCCCAAGCTTCACTCGTCTTTGGATTTTCAAAGGAGGTGAGGTAATTCGAAAGCAATTCATCGGTAAATTGTTGAGTTTCTACAAGTTGCTGAAGTCGCTCTTGACAAGCAGAACACTTGGCTAGGTGTTTCGTTATCCCCTCCCGTTGCGAAGTCTTTACTTCATTGTCCAAGAAGGCTTGTAGTAAGCCGATTTCAATACACATCCTAGTCACCTGTTATCACCGCCTTTGAGTTTGAGTTTGAGATATTCCATCTTAAAACGTTCTTTGGCCCTGGCTAGAATTGTTCCCACGGAAGTTTCTTTGACCTCAATTGCCTGAGCTATTTCAGCATAATTCATTCCCGTGAGACGAAGGGTTAAGCAAATTCTGTCCCGATCGGTCAGAGAATTAAGGGCTCGGCCAATTAAAGCATTTTCCTCCTCCTCCAGAATGTAGCTTTCCGGTTCTGTCGTCTGAGGTAAATCCATTTTAACTTCCCGCTCAGCTCTACTCTTTTCCCTATGGAGATGGTTATAAGCTAAGTTCTTGGCTACCCGCGCTAACCACCCTCCCACATTGTCCAACTCTCGGGGTGGGGATAAGTAGAATTTGAGAAAAGTCTCTTGGGCGATGTCCTCTGCGGTAGTAGGATTGCTCAAAAAGCAGGTGAGCAGTCGATAAACGCCGGAATAATATTTCTCGAAGATGTTTTTATAGTCTTTGGCATTAAGAAGACGTTCCTTTTCGACTGTCAGAACCGGCACCTCCAGAACAATGTGGTTTTGCTTTCTACACTATTAACAATTGAGAAGGCTGTTTTGTGACATGGATCAGAAAAGTTTTACACCGAGGGATTTCGTCAATTTTCCCGGTCCATTGGTTAGGGCATCCTTATACGTTTACATTTTACTGTTATAGATTATCGTCATCAAATTCTTTCTCGTACTTTAACCTTCGTTGCTGATTAAACTTATTTGTCATTAAAGAAATTGCAATAAATAAGACTAAAAATACAAATAGGAAAGCAACAGGAATTTGCCAATTATTCACAGTCGACTCCTTCATCTTTTTAAAAAGAGACATTGCTGACGCAACCAGAAAGATAGAAATTGCGATAAACATGGTTTTTATAGATTGCTTATTTCCATGCCCACTGTAAATGCTTATCTTCATCATGTGCATTCTTACAAACTGATAAACTGGAGAAAGTATCATAATTAGATATTCAGTCATACATTCTTTCAAACTCATATTAAATACTAAAGTTTTGACTAAAAACGATAACGCTACACCAACTAAAATTATAATTGTCATTTCACTTCTAATTTTATTTATTGCCTGTTGAATTCTTTCATCCTTCATAATTATCCCTCCCAAAAAATGTCGTTTAATGTTTTACCTAATGTTCTACATATGGCTCTACATAACTGTAATGATGGATTGAACTTTCCAGCTTCTATCATTCCGATAGTCTGTCTCGTTACACCAACTGCTTCGGCCAATTGCTCTTGAGACATATCCAAAGCAGCTCTTGCTGATTTTAATTTAAGATTCTTCAAATATCGCCCCTCCCCACTCACCATTATATACTATAGTATTTAATTTGAAAACTATATATTGCATTAGGGGTAATAAAGATGGCACAGTCTTACTTTTTCGGGCTTTGATAATGCTTGGATTCAAGCCATTTCAGATATCTAAAGTGTGTCGTTGCTGCTCAAAAGATTGCCCAAAATCTTTTCCTATGCCCTCTGGTTAGCGGTACTTATTAGACTTATTTGTCCTGTTTCTTTTACTTCGGCTTTTACTATCTTAAATTTTCTGCGGTCCGTTGCAGTCCAAAACTTAGGGGACTTAGCTTTTGTTCCCCATAATATTGGACTACAGTCAAATCCCCAAGTTAATCTTGAAATCGAAACCCTAAACCACTCTATCAATAGCGTAATAACCATAATGTTTGGTAAAATTATTTTAACAATTCTAAATAATAATGCAAGTATTGTTAGGCTTTGTCGGTACTATTCTTTCATGACTATTTGTGCCGGCGTCAGCCGGAATGGAGGTTAATATGAATAAAGCAGGAGATGCATCATGAAATGCTCCTCCTGCTTTATTAGTTAAGATTGTAATTGACTTGAGATCTAGTCCGCAAAGTTCTTGCAATGAACGACGAACTTAGGGGAGACTAGCGCATCAAAATGTACCGCAATCAATGGCCTCTTTTTACTTAACTAATACTATTTCCCGGAATTAAAACAGCTCTAAAGCGAATTTTCGAATTCAACATTTTTTCATAGGCTAAATCTATTTGCTCTAGTGGAAACGTTTCAATCATGGGATGCACATCCGTCAATAAGCTAAAATCCATCGTATCCTTTCTGGCTGCGCCAGCATCTGATCCTATAGTCGGCCTCCAGCCCTGCACACTTCTTCTGCCCGCTATCAATTGCCCAGCAAAGATTTGGATTGGTTCCTCTACGCCGGCGATGATCATTAGTTTTCCATCAAGACTGAGGCCATTTATTAACTCTGATATTGCTTCCGAATTTGGGGCGGTTGCCAGAATAGCTTTCGCCCCACCTAATTTTTGAAGTTCTTTTATGACATCTGTGCTCTCTGTGTCTATATATACTTGAGACCCTAATTGTTCAGCCAGTTCTTTTTTATCTGCCCCTCTGGAAATTGAAACGGTCTTAAAGCCCATTTTTTTGGCGTATTGAATGGCTAAATGTCCCAGTCCGCCAATGCCTTGAATCGCAATAACATCTCCAGGCTTTGCCCCAGAGTTTTTTAAGGCTTCAAAGGTTGTTACTCCTGCACAAAGCAATGGCGCAGCCTCGGCTTCATTTAATTCCTCCGGTATCAGGACCAATTCCTGAGCGCTGGTTATCGTGTATTCGGCAAAACCACCGTCGTAGGTTATTCCGGCAGGCCAGCCCACTCCAACACGCTGCCCTATTTTAAATTCCCTCACACCAGGCCCTAATTTTTCTATAACTCCGATAATCTCATGTCCGGGAATACGAGGATACTCCAGTCCGGGGTAATTGCCTCCGTTTTTAACCATTGCATCTCCGTGACATACCCCACAGGCCAACACCTTCACTCTGATCTGACCTTCCGTGGGTTCAGGGATTTCTCTCGTGACTAATTCAAATTCTCCGCCGGGTAGATTAACTTGAATTGCTTTCATTAAATTCATTCCATTATATCCTTTCTGATTGCTTATTTGATTATGAATTTAAGATTTACTAAACTTATTATCATTTCAATAACTGCAGCAACTTCTCAGTAAGAGCAGCATGCTCTTTTATTACAATGCGATCATATTCAGTTGGCCCATTCTTCTCAAATTCCTGATAATACTGCAGCTTCAAATTAACAACCTCTAAATTTTCCTCTAATTCCTTCTTATGATCTTCAAGAATTTGTTTCTGCAATAATAATATTTCCTTTCTTGAGGGAACACTGGAATACCCTTCCTTGCAAATCTCCATATATTTTTTTATATAAGAAATAGACATGCCCGTGGCCCTCATGCACCGTATTAATAACAATTGTTCCAAATTCAAATCACTATACTCACGATTCCCGTTTTTGTCACGTGTAACTGGAGGGAGTAGTCCCTCTTTCTCATAATAACGAAGAGTATGCATGGAGATATTCAATTTATCTGTTACTTCTTTCGTCGAATAACTCATTGGTTTCACCTGCCTTTCAATTTAGACTATAGCCCGCACTCTATAGCAAGGATTTCTTTTCTAACTTTTATACATTGACGAGATGATTTTAAAGCATAGAGTGTACACTATGTCAAATCAAGCGCCACAATTTACGGACCAATTCAACGATATCAGCAACATCCCGATCGTGCACCACGTCCACAGCGCTGTAGCTGTTCAGTCGGGACGGCCTCTTGCCTCCCGCAGACGGTCGGCTACAATATGGCGGCGGGAGCGCTTTCAATCAACTGTTGATTTTGAACTACTACAAAGGATATGCCTTGTCGATTTCTTCCGATTGGTGCAAGTCCAATTATCCTTCTTACCACCACAATTCGTCACCAGAACTATAATCTCCACGTGCGTGGATGTTACTTCATTGAAATACATTAAAACAAAGCCTATATGCATCATCCAAGGAAACATATTCATTCACACCTTAATGTCTAATCTTCAAAATCAAATTAAATTCGCTATTTCTGAAAAGAATATGTGCTTACCAGTTAGCCAAAGATACAGGACTCAATGAAGGTCAACTAAGCCGATTTTTTCAACACAAAGTTGACCTCTCTCTGAAGAAAGTAAATCAAATACTTGAATATCTTGGCTATGACCTATTGATTCAACCAAGAAAGCAACCTTAACAGGCGGCTTTCTTTTTTAGTAATTATGACCATATACAAACGTACAAAAGTTCATGCTTTTGTCTATTACAAAGCTCACAATACAAGTTCCAAGCCGTGACCTCAATGAACCAAAAAACCCAAAATAAGAAAAGACCATTCAGCGAGGACTTCACTAATGGTCTTTATCCTTAAAATTAACCTATCTTTGAGATGGCAACCGCCAATAAGCGCAGTCAAAGCATAAGCGACTCTTATTTATACTCACTTTATGATATTAATAGTACCCTCCTTGCGCGGGCAATACGGCTCTTTTTTCGATATAGACACTTTTCTTTTTACCGCCTGCTTATTTATCAAAATAAAATTTTTTGTAGCTTGTGATCCCACATTCACTAGACTTACCTTATATTTCGGCATCTTTCCATATTTGCTTTGTATTTTATATTATTAAATGACTAACAACAAGCAAAAACTCGAAAATGGGAGATAAGCTGAGGACAGGTACGTTGTATTCGCATATAACAACATACCTGTCCCCAGTTCCTTACCTAGTTAATTTCAACCAGAGAGGCCTATCACACTGTCGCGTTAGCATTTCAGCCACTATGACAGTACGCATTTTGATGGCTGATTCAAATTCTAATTCGCCTTTTAAAACCAAGCAAACTATGGTATGATTTTACAATGGAGGTGTTATTTTTGGAAGAAAAACCATTCGAATTCGAGTTTGAACGTTGGGAACGTATTGATAGTGTAATTTACGATATGACACCACCTCCCTCATCCCAACACCAAGCTATTGTCGGAAATTTATATGGTGAGTTTTATACTTATCTAAAGGGTAAACAGTGCAAGGCCTTTCCTGCACCTTTTGGAGTATGGTTGGATGATGAAAATGACAACTATGTTGAACCTGATATAACTGTAATTTGTGATCAATCCAAAATACACCAAAAAGGCTGTGTCGGCGTTCCAGACCTTGTGATTGAGGTCTTGAGTCCGTCGACAGCGTTAAAAGACAAACGAGTTAAATTAAGACGCTACCGTCTGTCAGGAGTCCGAGAATACTGGATAGTTGATCCATTGAATAGGATTGTGGAAGTTTATAAATTTTCTGAGAATGTATTTACTGAACCTGAAGTATACGGGAAAGACGAAACAATAAATGATGGGATATTTGATGACTTAGCAATTGACTTACGCAACATATTTGACTAGAAACGGAAACTTTCATAGCGCTCATTTGGCAGTATCAATAATTGCAAAAATGGTTAATTGAAAGGACTCTCCACTAGGTGAAGGTCCTTTTTCTTAGTAAAAAATATTTCTGGTCTGCATTGGCTGCAATTCTCGGCTTCACAATTATTGAACCGACAATATGTGATGGCCAAACCCTTCCCATTAGGATTCCAAATGCCTATATTTTTTACGTTAAGCACGACCTCACATAATCAACTGGCACATCCATACGAGTGGCCGTTTCTTCAATCGAAAGTCCGGTGTTGATAAATCTCTTAACAACCATAATTATGTTTTCGCCGACTTCAATAATATGCTTGTCCAGATCATAGAAACGAACTACTCTCTGGCCCCACGAATGTTCAAAGAGCGGATGAACATATTCAATAGCTTTCATAAGGTTTAATTTTGCAACAAAGCCGTCCATATCCTCTTCCTCAAAATATAACTCACAGGCATTGTTTCCAAAAACAATATCTTCATCTTGCTTATGAATAAAGCCTTTCCAAGTATCCGCAGTCTGCAATGCAATCCCGCCTGTCAAAGTAACATTTGCCCCAAAATCAGCAACAATCTCTAACCCTAAAACGTCGTGATAAAACTGCTTTGCTTTCTCTATATTTCTCACAGCAATCAACGAGCAAGTATACTTCATTCTCATGATCCTCTCTTGTAAAACTGATTAAAAATAACATTTCCCTAATGTATAACTGCCAACATTCAATGCCTGAATTCTTTATTATTCTGTAAAACCCTGCCAACAACTGTTAAACTCCATCCGCTCCTCTTCCTGGATCCCCAGGAGGATGAATGCCTGGGTATAGGTCAGATTCGTCACCGGTGACGAATCTGACAAGCTGTCGTCTTTAAATTCAAACCGGATTTTCAAATTCACAGGGAACATTGACGTTGCATTTTGCACAACCGTACGAGGAGCCCACCTTGATAATACTTCTCTGCTGATATATTCTTCACAAATCTGGTGATCTTTGCCCTTGGCGGTAATCGCATGGGGCGGACATCTCCGCATACAGGCCCCGCATTTTCCCTGGGTAAGATATAAGCAATACTCATCATGTTTTTGGTAATTGCGCTTTGTAGGCTTAAGTGCCAGAGTTGTGATCACACTGCCCAAGCGTCCTACAGACCCTTTTTCCGTAGACATCTTCCTGTGGTGCAATACCTTCCCCCATTAAGCAACACCGACATATTAAAGGAAGCGTTGTGAGCAACAACATAGGCATTCTCAAAGAGAAGACTAATCTGCCCATAAATAAGATCGAATTCTGGAGCGTCCTTTACATCTTGCTCTTCAATTCCATGGATTGAGACATTTAAAGGGTGGGTCTTCAAACTTTGGCGGTAAGGCGGCAATATAAAATATTCATGAGATATTACCCTTTCAGCTGAGATCTTTATTGGACAGTTTTAAGATTTCAAGGTTTGCCAATTCGAACACATTCTCTTATAACTTACTCTTCCTAACCTCATCAATAAATGCCGGTCTTTTCTTAAACTCCATAAGCAGTTTACTGAGCATATGTGCCCAGCCATCCTTGTCCTTTAAATGCTTTAAATAGATTGCTTTAACTTTCCCAAGATATTTTACAGCTTCTTTGTATGTTTTTCTATCTCCATTTGGAATTCTACGATATGCTTTTTTGTAGTAGTACTCCAGAATTTCTTTTGGATATTCTTTTTCAAGTTTCTGTGCGAATATGTC
>JARLHW010000159.1 GCA_031292075.1 Desulfosporosinus sp. | reverse complement strand
TGGAAGCGCCGTGAGGTGTGGAGCTGACTGGTACTAATAGGTCGAGGGCTTGACCTAAAAATCCTACGCTAGGGAAGTGGCTCAGGTTCGAGTAGACGAATTACTAGATAAGACTCTGTGCAGTTTTGAGAGAACAGCGTTCGCAAGGACGAAGCCATCTCAGACATCTGGTGATCATGCCGGAGGGGTTCCACCCGTTCCCATACCGAACACGGTAGTTAAGACCTCCAGGGCCGATGATACTTGGGGCGCAAGCCCCTGGCAAAGCAGGTCATCGCCAGGTAAACAAGCGAAAGACTATCTCGCAAGAGATAGTCTTTCTGCGTTCTTCATTGTGGGCCAGTATTGGGTCCCACACTGCAGGAGTATGCGTTACGGGACGCAGTGTGACGAAAGGCTCGTCCGCCTTTCGTATCGCCAGGTAAACAAGCAAAAGACTATCTCTAACTTATGGAGGTAGTCTTTTATGTTCAATGAAGGTTAAAGCGTCGTGTGGATTGATCCACACGGAGCGGAGTATTTTTTATAGGTCACAGTATGGCGATAGCTTGTCTGCCTATCGTATTGCTAGGTAACAAGCAAAAAGACTATCGTTAAGCTTTCTCGAAACTGAAGTAGCTATAACTCAATTTATGATGTGACATATGAATTATGAAGGATTATTGCGAGCTTCAGCAAACTTTCAGCGGAGCCTCAGCCTTGTTTCAGATAGTTATTGCATAATGAGATTGTTCTACAAAACATATTGCTAAACTATAAAAGAAAGAGGTTAAAATCATGAAAAAAACAAAAACAATTGCAATCGCTACTTCCATATTAACATTATTATCGGCATCTGCTGTATTCGCAGCTACGACAAGTACTAGCACAGTAACGGTTCCAAAGTTTTCTCAAACACGGTCAGGCGGAGTTGAAGGTAATTTTCAAAGTCGTCTAGATAGTCTTTTAGCAGCAGGAACCATCACTCAAGTTCAAGAAGACGCTATACAAGCGGCTCTAAAGACCAATATGACACCTCCAAATGGCGACGCTAACGGACCTCAAGACGGATTAAAAGCTCTCGTCACAGCAGGGACGATCACTCAAGTCCAAGCAGATGCTATCACAGCTGCTCTGACAACCGCAGTCAAGGGACCAGACGGAGCTAAAACTGCTCTAGATGCTCTGGTTACAGCAGGGACGATTACCCAAGTTCAAGCAGATGCCGTAACTTCTCAAAAGGGTGACATGAACAGGGGGGGCGCGAATGGACCTCAAGACGGATTAAAAGCTCTCGTCACAGCAGGGACGATCACTCAAGTCCAAGCAGATGCTATTACAGCTGCCATGGAAACTGCAACTAAGGGACCGGATGGAGCTAAAACCGCTCTAGATGCTCTGGTTACAGCAGGGACGATTACCCAAGTTCAAGCAGATGCCGTTACTTCTCAAAAGGGTGACATGAACAGGGGTGGCGCGAATGGACCTCAAGACGGATTGAAAGCCCTCGTCACAGCCGGGACGATCACTCAGGCCCAAGCAGATGCTATTACAACTGCCATGGAAACTGCAACTAAGGGACCAGACGGAGCTAAAACTGCTCTAGATGCTCTGGTTACAGTAGGTACAATTACTCAAGATCAAGCAGATGCTATTCAAACAGCTATGACACCTACAAGGGGTGCCTTCGATAAAGGACCTAACGATGGATTTAAAACTGCCTTGGATAGTCTCGTAACTGCTGGAACTATCACTCAAGCTCAAGAAGACGCAATTCAAGGTTCTTAAGGTCGAAGGAAGCGTGTCTTGCCTACTTATTCCACAGAACCACTAGACTGTTAAGAAAGAGTAAATACGAGGCTGAGAGCGATGATTGCTTTCAGCCTCGTTTGTATTTTGTTCAACATAAGCGGATTGTCTATAATCTCATCCGATTAACGTATCGCAGGGCAAACAACTAACACAAAAAGACTACCTCTCAAGGTAGTCTTTTTGTGTTAGTTGTTTGCCCAATAAATCAAGGTTCCACCCGTTCGATCCGCGCTGCTGGTCTCACTAAGATTTGTATCGTCAATCTTATGCAAGATTAACAGGTAATCTCTAAATCAAGAAAAAATGTATTTTTATCCATAATTAACCTAAAGATAATGTCTTTATAATATAAGCTTTACAAAAAAATGGTAACATTCGAGGAGACTAATCAGTGCCAATTGTATGATTTATGAAAGAGGTGAAACGTAATATTGATTCTCTACATTAAAAAAATAGTTAATTACCCTAGGTTCGCTAAGCGAAGAAATCTAAAGGACGTGGGTTGAAACTGACAAGAGGTATAAAATGAAACATTCAAAATTTCTACAAATTGCTCTATCCGTTGTAATATTAGTTCTATTTTCAATATTTCTATATTATTTCAACACAGGTGGTCAGACCACGCGAAATATATCCGGGGCGGTTGACAATATTAAATATGAAAAGGCAGAGGTACTTAAAGTCATTAGCCAATCCTTGAAGAAGGACGATTCCCTGGGTTTATATCGGGGAACCCAGGATCTCGAAGTGAAAATCCTGACCGGAGAGCACACGGGTGAGGTTCGTACAGTAAAGAACAATTTAAGCAACTATTACAATGTCCTTGGCAAAGAAGGCCAGGATATCATAATTGACATTGATTCTGCCGGTGCTGAGCATACTCAAGTTTCAGTATTTAATTATAACAGAGCTCCTGTTTTGTACGGCTTTGCCTTTTTATTCTTTGCTACCCTATGGGGTATAGGTGGAAAAAAAGGTTTGATGTCGGTTTTGAGTTTAATACTAACGTTTATCTGTATGCTCTTTTTGTATATTCCCATGTTATATAAGGGGTACTCACCGATTTGGGCGGCTGTAGTACTTGTTGTACTTTCTACCTGTATCACGTTGTTTTTATTGAATGGATGGGGTCCCAAATCCATTTCAGCCATCCTCGGCACAACACTTGGGGTTGTCATTGCCGGGATAGCCGCCAATGCAGCCGGATCGCTGGCGCATGTCTCAGGCCTTAACTCGCAAGAAGCCGAATCATTGCTCCTGATCGCCGCAAAAACGCATATGCATGTCCCGGAGTTATTGTTCTCGGGCATCCTTATTGCCTCGCTCGGCGCCATCATGGATATCAGCATATCTGTCGCCTCAGCCATTCAGGAAGTGTATCGTTCCAACCGCAAGCTCGGTCACAAGCTACTGTTTCTTTCAGGGCTGAATGTTGGACGCGACATGATGGGAACAATGTCTACCACCCTTATTCTTGCTTTTACAGGTACTTCACTCAGTACACTTCTTTTAATCTACTCCTATAATGTCTCGTATTATCAACTGATAAACATGAATTTGATAGGTATCGAGGTCATCCAAGGTTTATCAGGGAGTCTGGCAGTAATTTTAACTGTACCCATAGTTGCTGGTATTGCATCGCGGTTGATTCCTGCAATGAATAAGGAATCAACGCTTGTAAATTTGCGAGAAAGGGGGGTGGTTAAAAGACATAAAATCAAGAAGCAATATGAACGCAGATGAATTAATAAGTAACACTATTATGTCTTACATTTTAAAAAGAATATTGGAGTCATTCGTAATTAATGTCATATGCGCAAAAAAACCATTTAAAACAAATTTTTCTTCCATATTTGATAAAAAATGAACAAACCAAATCAATAATTGGTGAATTTTGAATCTACTATTTAATAGGAGGTTAATATGAAATTAGCTAGGAAAGTATTGTCCACTGTCCTTATGATTGGCATGCTTCTGAGCAACATGGTTGTCCCAGTCAGTTTTGCTGTTGCTGCTACCAACGATAGTGGCGCGGGCGGCGGTGGGGGAAATTCTGAAACCGTTACTTCTGTTGTTTATGCTGTTTATGCTCCTTCCGATATTACCTTTGCACCAGGTCGAAATGCGACTGAATTAAATTTTAACTGGTACTCTAATTCTAACTCGCCAAATAATGCGACAGTTCAGGTCGCCAAGAAGGCTGACATGACTGGAACCGATTTTCCGGCTAACAAGGCAACTGTCTATACCGGCTCTGTTTCACCAGCAGTCACAGGCTTTTTATCCAACAAGGTGACTGTCACCAACCTACTTGAATCCACTCAATATGTTTACCGAGTAGGGGATGGCAGTGATGCCGATTGGAGTCCGGTTTACAACTTTACAACTCATCAGACCGACTCTTTCAGTTTCCTATCAGTCGGTGACCCCCAGATTGGTGCGAGCGGCAGTGTTACTAGTGACACCAATGGCTGGAAGGACACTATGTCCAAGGCCTTCGCTCAAAACCCTGACGTGAGTTTTCTGGCAGCCCTTGGTGACCAAATAAATGATAATACCGATGAATCTGAATACACCGGCTTTTTCGCACCGCCGGAGTTGCAGAGTCTGCCGGTTTCAACCTTAATAGGCAATCATGAAAATGGAGCCCCGAATTACACCTATCATTTCAACCCCCCCAATCTTTCCTCACAGTACGGCATTACGGCTAATACCAGCAGTGATTATTATTACACCTATGGTAAAACCTTGTTTATGGTCTTAAATACAAATAACCCCAGCGGTGCTGAACACAGTGCATTTATGGATCAAGCTATTGCTGCAACCCCGAATGCGACCTGGAAAGTGGTCATGTTCCACCAGGATATTTACGGTTCTGCAGACCATGCCTTGGATACAGCTATCGTAAATTTAAGACAAGCCTTATTCCCTGTCTTTGACAAAGATAAAATTGATTTGGTATTAGATGGACATGACCACTGCTTCACGAGAAGCTACCAGATGCTTGGCGATCAAGCGCAAAAAGATCAGAATGTTGATGCCGATGGTGCTGTTCTTAACCCAACAGGTACCCTCTATATGACTTTAAACTCCGGCAGCGGCAGCAAATATTATGATCTTCAACCCACCCCGGAAACTTATTCCGCGGTTAGAAAGCAAATCTATGTGCCGACCTTCTCCAAAATCACTGAAACGCCCAACAGTTTGAACATTTCTACTTACAGAACTGATACCATGGCCATGACCGACACCTACACTCTTAAAAAACTAGGGTCACAGCCGACATTAGATCTTTCCCAGCTAACCCTTACAGCAAACGGAGCTAATTTAGCTACAGACAATCCTTCCAGTAACGTAAAACTTAGTTTGGCTGCCCAAAACAGTCAGAGTGCCACTGTAGACCTCACTGGGGCTTATGTAATATATAAAACGGATAAGCCCGACAATCTGTCCATTGCGGCAGATGGCACCGTGACTGTCAAGCAAAAACCTGCCTTGGATACCACTGCCAAGGTTTGGGCTGAGGTGTATAACGGCAGTACCTTTGTGTCAAGCAACCAGGTGGACATTAATGTAACTAACCCATATGGGTTGGCCGTGGTTACATTAGCAGCAGATGGTAGTACTCTCTCAACGGATACGACAGGTGCATCCATTAAGCTTAATTTAACAGGAAAAGATACCTTAAACGCCAATATGGATCTTTCTTCTGCCACAGTAAACTATAAAACTGATAATGATGGCGTATTAACCATTTCGTCAGATGGAACAGTTACGGTACAAACCAAACCGGCGCATAGTGTAATCGTTAATATTTCGGCAGATGTTAGCGTTAATGGCAAAACAGTCACCAGTAATACAGTTCCTGTAACAGTAGGTCCAACAACCGTTACCGGCATTTCGATCAGTGATGCCCGGAGTCAAGGCGCCACGACAGTGCCAGTTACGGTTTCTGGGGTTGTCTCAGCTAGTAAAAATTAATAATGTCACTTTGGGAACTATTAATAATGGTGGCAGTACCACGATTACCGATGACGCAGGTAATCACACAGTTATCTATCAGATCCCTACACTTACAGGGATCAGTGCCGGCGACAAGGTTGATATAACTGCCATAAATTCAGCTTATACCACTCCTGAGCTTCTTGTCCGAGGCGCAGCGGACATAGTCAAGACAGGATCGATCCAGGCTGCCCGGAATCTCGGTGCGGGACAAACAGCTACGGTAACAGGGCTAGTAACCTGTGTCACTCCTCCTACAGCTGGATCCTATTTCATCCCGGACGGTACAGCAGGTATTTGTGTCTATAATACTTCACTGTCCCCTGCCCCTCAGCAAGGTGACATGATCAAAGTTACTGGACCAATGACTGTCTACAAAGGGTTGTTGGAGATAGCACCGGCAACTGCAGCGGACTACAGTAACTTAAGCAGTGGCAATACTCTTCCTGATCCTACACTGGTGACCCTTGACCAGCTGGGAAATTACCAATCTCAACTGGTTAAAGTTAAAAATATCACTTTGGGAACCATTAATAACAGCGGTAATACCACGATTACGGATGACAAAGCCAATAGCTCGATTTTCTATAGGATGCCAACAGTTACAGGTATCAGTGCAGGCGACAAGGTGGATATTACGGCCGTAGTAGCTGCTTATAACACACCCGAGCTGATAGCCCGAAATGCTGCTGATATTACGAAATCTGTAGCGTCGTCGAACAAGACCTTTGACATCGTAGAGGTCACCGACCTGCACGGCAATATTGGCGATACCTCAAGCAATCAGGTGGCTGGGGTGATGGCAGAAAATATTAAAGACAATGTCTATGCCAACAATCCAGACCGCACCTTGATCTTGTCCGGTGGAGACAATTACCAAGGAACGGCCATCTCCAACCTGGAATACGGTGACCCGGTGATGAAAATTTTCAACTACATGGGTTTTGCTGCTTCGGCCCTGGGCAACCACGAATTTGACTGGGGTTTGGACAAGGTTACGGATGTAAATGGTTCTAAAGTCACGGCAACCTATCCCATTATTTGCGCCAACGTGTTCCCAGCAGGAGATACGACGACTCCTGTGTTCGACCCGTACAAGATCTTTACCCTGGATGGGGTTAAGGTGGCTGTAGTTGGTGGAATTACCGAGTCAACACCGGGTATCGTTTCTGCCGGTTCCCTCAACGGCTATCAGGTGCTCAGCAATGTGACCTACATCAACAAATATGCCGCGCAGGCCAAGGCTGAGGGAGCTCAAATAGTGATCGCCCTTATTCATGAGGGAGATGTATATAACGACGGCGCTTCCGGACCTATTGTGGACATTGCTGAAAACCTGGTCGGTGTCGATGCTGTTTTGGGCGGACACACCCACGATATCGTCAAATCGACGGTTACCACAAACGCAGGAAAAACCATCCCGCTGGAGATTGGTAACTATAACGGTAATGGTTATATTGATCTCCAGATGATCGAGCATGAGGACGGCAGTTTTTCATTTGGTAATGCCAACTCTGCTTATGTTGCTGAGAATACCACCAGCACGGTTTACCCTTATGGCTTTAAAGCCACAACCCCTACAGTGGACCCAACCGTTAAACAAATTGTTGCCGATACAATGACTGCGGAAGGACCTATCTTAACTAAGGTCCTGGGATCGGCACAGATTACCCTGGATCGGACCCAGGCTGATTCTCCCTATGGCGAATCAATAGTGGGCAACTGGGCCACGGATGTTATGCGCAGCGAGAGTAAAGCTGATTTCGCCTTCCAAAACAACGGCGGTTTGCGCTGCGACATACCTCAAGGACAGGTTGACATGTCGACCATCTACCAGTTTATGCCCTTCGATAATGTAACCGAGACCTGCGACATGACCGGCGCGCAATTAAAAGTTATCCTGGAAGAAGCAGTCGCTGATGGCGGCATGGGGATCCAGTTATCCGGGCTGAAATTCACTTATGACAGCACTAATCCAACGGGCAGCAGAGTTCTCAGCATAGCCAAGAGTGATGGTACAACGGTTGATATGAATGATACCACTACGACCTACAAAGTGGCGACCAATGACTTCATGGCCGGAGGCACAACTGCTTCTCCGAAAGATGGTTTTACCTTTAGCGACCAGTCCAGCAATATGACCAACACCTATGTTCTGGTTAGAGATGCGCTGGCTGACGCAGTTACAGCCGCTGGAACCACAGGGGTAACTGCCCAGCTAGAGGGTAGAATCAAGAATGTTCAAGGCTCAGGCTCCACTGGTACAGCCAATGTTGAAGTTCTGGCGACCTCCGACATCCATGGCCACATTTACCCCTCTGATTATTATACTGGAGCCGCAGCCAATTATGGTTTAGCCAAAGTGTCAACTTATGTTACCCAACAGCGGGCCCTTGATCCCAACTTAGTACTGGTTGACAATGGCGACACTATTCAAGGAACTCCGCTGGCCACCTATTATGCCACCATAGATAAATCGTCTCCCAACCCCATGTTAGAAACCATGGCTCATATGAAATACGACACCTGGACCCTAGGCAATCACGAGTTCAACTATGGTTTAGACTATCTAAATAAGGTGATAGCTGAAGCGAAAGACGGCGGCATGCATGTACTTTCTGCCAATACCTACAAATCAGACAATACTAATTTTGTCGATCCTTACTACATCAAGTCTGTCACGCAAGCTAACGGCGATGTAATTAAAGTAGGTATCCTTGGTTTAACCACTAAATGCATTCCCGACTGGGAAAGCCCCGCTAACTATCAAGACCTGCATTTCAACGACCTTGTGGACGAAGCGAATAAATGGGTACCCCAGGTCAAAGCTGCTGGAGCTGATATCGTGATTGCGGTAATTCACAGCGGGGAAGAAAGCCCCAGCGACGTAATTCCGGAAAATGAGATTAAGGCTGTAGCCCAGGGCGTATCCGGTATTGATGTTATTGTAGCCGGTCATACCCACGTGAATATTCCGCAAGATAAATTTACTAACCCATCGGGAAAGACAGTTTTAGTTACTGAGCCATCTTGTTATGGACAATATGTCTCCAAACTGCAATTCAGCTTAAGCAAAGCAGATAACAAGTGGGTCATTAACAATGATTCCACCACGACGGTAGCTATGGATTCTTCCATTCCGGCAGATACCCATGTCACTGATACGCTGGATAAGCCTTACCAGGATCAGACCATTCAATACTTGGGGACGGTTATCGGCCAGTCCACTGGAGAGTTCAGCGGTGCCACGCAGACAGTGGAAGAGACACCCATCATGGACTTTATCAACAAAGTACAACAAAATGTGTCCGGTGCCCAACTGTCCATCGCTGCTCCTTTAAGCGCTACGGCACTGATTCCTAAAGGCGATGTTACAATTAAAGATGTTTCATCGGTGTATGTTTACGAGAACTATCTTTACAGTTTAAAAATGACGGGGGCCCAATTGAAAAAATGGCTGGAATTTTCTACCCGTTATTACAAGCAGGTAACCAGTCCAAGTGACCCGATCGTTAAAAACCCGGTGTTAAATATACCCGACTACAACCTAGATCAGCTGTACGGCGCCAAATATACTGTTGATCTGACCCAACCGACTGGCAGCCGCATTGAGAACCTCACGTACAACGGTAATCCAGTTAAAGACACTGATGAGTTTACCGTAGCTATAAATAACTACCGTTACAATGGCGGTGGTGGCTTTATGGCAGCAGCTGGCCTTACACCAGGTCAAGGGGCTATTTATGATTCCATGAAGGCCCTTGGTGATGCCGGTCAGGTAAGGAATTTGCTCATCAAGTATATCCAAGATAATCAGACCATTTCTCCGGTGACAGCCAACGATTGGACTCTTGCC
>JARLHW010000158.1 GCA_031292075.1 Desulfosporosinus sp. | reverse complement strand
TGAATCGCACCTTGCCATCCACACGTGGCCAGAACTCGGATATGCAGCCGTTGACGTCTTTACTTGCGGGGACCGTGTCAATCCCTGGGATGCCTGTAACTATTTAACGGATCATTTCAAAGCAGGTCATATGACCGCAACCGAAATAAAGCGGGGAATTGTTGAGGATCCAAAGGAAGCGGTAAATATATAGGAGGGATATTTATTTTACTCCGGACTAAGACAAGTGCGGATAAAGAAATCCAAATGTTATACTTTCTGACGGGAACTTGATAGACCTTGTGACTGAATAAGTTGCAGGGTCTATTGTATTTCGGGTTGCTTACATACTATTGCTATAATAATGTCATATTATCAGAGTAGATTATATAAAATGGGCAGGACTTTGAATAAGTATATCGAATATGTAATAGGTTAATGGTTAATGTCTGAATGGATGACAAGGAGCGATAACATGGTTCCGGTAGAATTCAGCTTCATCGAGAAACTGGACATGGTGTGGGCGCGTTTGCGCAAAGAAATGAACTTTAAGCCAGCTGATTTCGAAGAATTAGTTCAGCTGGATATGGATGAACTTGATCGAACAGTTTATCCGGCGATCGTTTTAGCAGTAAGTGGGGCCTGCGGAGATTATGGTCAAAAGCCAGAAGCGTTGGCGACCATTGTTCAATTTGTATTTATGGCTAATAAAGTCCATAAATTAATGAAAGATGATAGTGATATTGCAGAAGAGTTGCGACAGTTTCCAGTGCTTGTCGGAGACTTATTATATGGGAAGTTCTTTTTAGAGCTCTGCCGTGAGAAGTTGCTGCCTTTTCTAGACCCTCTGGCTCAAGTAATAGGAACAATGAGTGAGGGGGGCATTTCCCGCTGGCTCGCTCGTGACACAAAACTAAATAGAGATGAATGGCTTCGAATAATTGAAATGGAAAGCGCGTCACTCACGGCTTTAGCGGCTCGTCTTAGTGCAGAACTGGCAGGTGTTTCGCTTCCTTTACAGCATCGCCTTGAAGCCTTTGGCTGGGAATTGGGGTTAGCATGGGGAGTATGGAAGGAACGCTTGGAGAACACCATGGTGCAATCAATCCTGCAGCAGGCAAACAATATCTTAGAGGAGATATCATCAGGCTCCCAGCTTCAGTTACAACCTCTTCGCGAAGTGTATCATTACTTAGCGAAGCAACTGAATACAGATCATAATCCACAAGAGGTAGGATCGTGATGAACGGAGTAAAGTATGAGTAAACTAAAAGTTTTTTTTGAAATGATTAAATTTGAACATACACTTTTTGCCCTTCCCTTTGCTTATTTAGGTGCTTTCTTGGCAGCTTATGGTGTTCCGAATGGTATAAGAGGTTTTCAGTTCGGTTCAAAACTGTTCTGGGTTACATTGGCCATGATAGGGGCGAGGACGGCAGCAATGTCTTTGAACCGCCTGATTGACCGGCATATTGATGCCCGTAATCCCCGCACTGCGCAGAGGGCATTACCAGCAGGTCAGCTTAGGGTGAAGGAAGTTTACCTTTATACGGTGTTGTCTTTCCTGCTCCTTGGCTATTCGGCGTATAGGCTCAATCTTTTGGCTTTATGGTTAATGCCAATTGCGGTCTTTTTCCTTGTTTTATATTCCTATACTAAACGCTTTACTTGGGCATGCCATTTAGCCTTAGGAATTTCACTGGGCTTGGCCCCGCCGGGAGCTTGGATCGGAGTTACTGGTCATTGGGCCTTGGCACCCGTTCTTTTAGGTTTGGGAGTCATGACTTGGGTAGCGGGTTTTGATGTCGTTTATGCTTGCCAAGATGTAGAGTTTGACCGTAAAGAAGGTTTACACTCAATCCCAGCTATATTTGGAGTGCAGAGAGGATTAGAGATCTCTTCATTTCTGCATATACTCGCCCCACTCTTCTTTATTGCCGTCGGAGTGGTTATGTCCATGAGTTGGCTTTACTATGTGGGGGTTGCGATTGCCATTGTCTTACTCTTTCGCCAGCATCGCCTTGTCTCTGCGGACGATTTGTCTAAGATTGGGGTTGCCTTTTTTGACCTCAATGGGTATTTAAGTATTTTGCTTTTTATATTTTCAATCGCGGATTTAATTTTATTACGATAAGGCCTAGGAAAGAAACTATCCAAGGCATACTGACTGGATATTTTCTTGAATGTGCCTCAAGTGAAGGAGGGGGACATTATGCTCTCACTGTTTGCTCAAAGTGAACTCAGTGACCTGGTGGAAAAAGTGGAGAAGGGCGAACGCTTAGATTTTAAAGCCGGTGTTCGCATGATGAACAGTCAAGACATCTTGGCCCTTGGGTATATGGCTAACCTTGTGCGCGAACGAAAAAACGGTAATAAAACCTATTTCATGGTCAATAATCCTTTGAATTATACGAATTTTTCTACTGATCGCACAAACGCAACAATGCTCTACGGTGATATTGAAACAACTGAAGAACGGATTGACCATTTGATACTCCTCCGAGCAATTCAGGAGAGGACTGCAGGGTTTCTAACGTTCAGCCCACTTCCCGTTGTCCCCGAAAACACAGAAGTTGAGGGAACCATGGGTGTTGGCAGCACAACAGGTATTGAAGACTTGAAAATATTGGCGGTTTCACGGATTCTTCTGGACAATTTCGATCATATTAAAGCGTTTTGGATTATGCTCGGCCCAAAATTGGCCCAAGTTTCTCTGGCTTTCGGTGTGGATGATTTAGATGGTACCGTTGTGGAGGAACGAGCTGCTGGGACGGAAGCAAGTCATGTTATGAGTAAGCGAGCCTTGATCCACATGATTCAGAAGGCAGGACGAGATGCGGTGGAACGAGATACTCTCTATCGTGTCAGAGGTCAGAAGACAGAGGCCAGAGATCTGAAAGGGAATACGACGATCTGACACATCCGGCTTCTGACTTCCGAGTTTAGGTGAACATACCGACGCAGTATGACATAAATAGACTGGCATACTGACGTGTTAGTTTTTTGAATGTGCCTCAGGGCCGGAAGGAGGAGAAGTAAATGCCAACGGAGACCTTGAGAATTATCGAGAGACGATTATCCGGCGAACGGTTATCCGTTTCGGATGGGGTAAAACTTTTACAAGATGCTGACCTTTTGTCTTTAGGACAAGGAGCTGATTTAGTTCGAGGACAGATGCATCCAGAAAAAGTGGTCACGTTTGTGATTGACCGGAATATTAACTATACAAATATTTGCGCTTGTCAATGTAAGTTCTGCGCTTTCTATTGTAAACCCGAAGATCCGGAAGGATATATTTTGTCACGCGACGCATTACATGCTAAGATTGAAGAAACAATCGCTGTCGGGGGAACTCAGCTCTTGATTCAAGGGGGATTACATCCGGATTTGGATTTAGTGTACTTTGAAAATCTTTTGCGTGATATTAAAGCCCATTACTCCATTCATATTCATTCGTTTAGTCCTCCGGAAATATGGGATCTGTCCAATAAATCAGGACTCAGTCTTGAGGAGGTCATCCGCCGCCTCCGAGAGGCAGGCTTAGATTCGATTCCTGGGGGAGGGGCAGAAATTCTCGATGATCGTGTCCGACAGCTTATCAGCCCCAACAAAATAAGTTGGCAACAGTGGATGGACGTGATGACCCTAGCGCACAAGCAGGGTATGAAATCCACTGCGACGATGATGTTCGGGCATGTGGAGACGTTTGAAGAACGGGTCCTGCATATGATTCGTGTTCGGGAGGCTCAGGACGAAACGGGTGGCTTTACGGCCTTTATACCTTGGAGTTTTGCGCCAACGAACACTGAACTCGGGGGAGAAGGAAGTACGGGGGTTGAGTACCTGCGGACGCTCGCGGTAGCACGCTTGATGCTCGATAATGTCCCCAATATCCAAGCATCGTGGGTCACCCAAGGGGCCAAGATGGCACAAGTTGCATTGCGTTTTGGTGCTAACGATTTTGGGAGTACTATGCTTGAAGAAAATGTGGTCCGGGCTGCTGGGGTACAAACGCGCGTCCCGTTAGAGGAAATAATTCGTTGTATTGAAGATGCTGGTTATCAGGCTGTCCAACGCAATACGCACTACGAGTGGCTAAAGGAGTACGGGAAGGAAGTGTAGGCGGATGCGCAGGCGCAAGCGACCGCTCGATGAAGGCAATTTGCCGTTAATGGAACATATCATGGCCCTACGCAAGGTACTGGTTATTTCGGCTTATGCCATTGCGCTGGGTACCATTATCGGTTGGTTCATTAGTGACCAAACCTTCGCCTATTTAGCAAGCCCAGTAACCCAGTTGAAAACGATCATGTTCATTACTACAACGCCGATGGAACCAATGTTAGTTAAATTGAAAGTTTCCATGTTTATCGGCGTGGCACTTGCGCTCCCGGTCCTCATGTGGCAGATTTGGAGTTTTATACTACCGGCGTTAAAACAACATGAGCGTAAATATTTATATATAATTGTTCCTAGCTCGGTACTTCTCTTTCTAGCTGGGGCAGCCTTGTGCTTTTATCTCGTAATGCCGATCGGGGTTAAGTTTTTACTCTTTTACACTGGTGGAGGTGTGCAATCCACGCCCTTTGTAACCAAAACGTCATATCTGGGTTTTCTACTAACTTTTCTCTTGACGTTTGGGCTTGTGTTTCAACTGCCAATAGTATTATTGATCCTAATTCGTATTGGCTTGTTGTCCCCCAAGACGTTAGCGAAAAAAAGGCGCTGGGCGATCTTAGTGATTGTCATTGCGGTGGCTATTGTTTCCCCATCACCAGATCTATTGACACAATTTCTCATGGCTGGACCAATGTATCTCCTCTATGAAATTAGTATCTGGCTGGGGTATCTGATCGCTCGCAGAAGAGAAAAAGAGCTAGCTTCGAACTAAGGGGGGCAAAGACATGGGTTTTACTGAAATTATATTTATTATGGCTATTGCTCTTATTTTATTTGGGCCTGAGGACTTACCAGATATCGCTCGGACGATGGGAAAAGTTGTTTTTGAAATTCGCAAAGCAACCAGTGAATTAACCAAAGAATTTCAAGGTTCAATGGATATCCCGAGTAAAGTATTAAACAAAGCTTTCGAGCAGACGATTTCGCCACAAGTTCCCAACCAAGAAACGTATGTTTCCCAAAACGAGGCGCCTGAAAACGAAACTGACGTCGACTTATTAACTTACGAGGATGAAATTCCAGAAGATCCACTGGCGGAACTACCATTAGATATGGTATCTTATGAAGAAAAGGGTGCAAGCAGGTGAACCGCTTTTGAAACAACTCTGGCTCTTCAATCAGATAAATTCAGATTTGCAACGGGTTGAAAAAGAACTGACAAAATTTGTGGAGACGGATTACCCGATTCTCCAGGATTCGGCTGTCCATTTATTGGCTGCCGGAGGGAAACGATTGCGTCCGGCGTTTACGCTCTTAGCTGGAAAGTTCTATGGTTATTCTTTGGAAAAGTTGATGCCGGTTGCTATGGCCTTAGAGCTCATTCATATGTCTTCATTAGTCCATGATGATGTCGTAGACGCGTCGCTGACCAGAAGAGGACGACCGACAGTTAAAGCTAAGTGGGGCAATATAGTTTCTGTAGAAACTGGAGACTATCTATTTGCTAAATCATTAGTGCTGATTGCTAAGATTAATCATCCGGAGGTTGCGCGTATCTTAGCAGAAATCAGCGTTGAAATGTGCCAAGGGGAGATTCAGCAGATTAAATCTTCCTTTGATGTTGAGCAAAATCTAAAACAATATTACTACCGAATAAAACGCAAAACTGCCCTGTTGATCTCCGCCTGTTGTAGAATAGGGGCCTTGGTTTCAGGAGCTCCCCCGCGTCAAGTTTGGGCAATGGGTGCCTATGGGCATTCCTTGGGAATGGCTTTTCAGATTGTCGATGATGTCTTGGATATGACGGCCAAACCCTCCGAATTTGGCAAGCCAATTGGCGGAGATTTACGCCAAGGGATAATGACCTTACCGATGATCCTATCCCTTCAATTGTCACAGCAGCCTCTGCGCTTACAGGCGTTGCTTGGAAAAATGGATAAAACGGATAATGAAGTGGCGGAGACTATCGAACTAATCAAGAGCACAGGTGCTATCGACGAGTCTATGCAGCTAGTCGACTTATATGTGAAGAAGGCCAAAAGACATCTACAGGAACTTCCTCAGGTTCCAACACGTAAAGCCTTGGAAGAGTTAGCTGAGTTTATTCGAGTTCGGAAGTTTTAGTTCCCAATTGGAAGAGAATAAAAACCTCTCCCGTTATAACAAACGGGAGAGGTTTTTATTGTTCCAACTATCAAACTCTAAATTACTGCGCCGACATTTATTACACTTTGACATCTTCATCTGGTGCTCGTTTGTGGGCAACAAGTGAATACGACAACCCTCCGGGAAGTGATATGATTAGCACATTAAACGCTAATCTCAATTTGTTAAATTTGAATACGGTAATTACCACTAATCCTCTACCGGGATTTTAAAATCTGAATACAGCAGGGCACCAATTGCATGATTGGTGCCCTGCTGTATATTCAAGGGTTATCGTTTGACACTACGATTTGGCTAACTATCCCTTGGGAAAGCATAAAGTCGATGTTATATTTCTTATCCACCGTTTCTCCAAAGAGTTGGGTTCCTTTTTGCACAGACTTAAGAAACGGATAAGCATTCTTCACATCCTGCTCCGTACTACCAATATGAATTCCTCGCGGAGTGCTTCCTAAAAAACCATTAGAATCCCTAATCATCCATATCAGTGATCCATCAACAATAAAACCTTGCTTGTTGTATTCCCATTGTGGGGCACCATTTCCGTGAGCAATTGTTTTAAGTTCTGGATTTCCAAACTTTGACTGAACGCTTTCGAGTGTTTGCCCTATTGCAAGGTTTCCGATCTTCATGTCACCAAATGTTAGTTCATCTGTCGTTGAATTCATTGTTGTCTGGGACAATACTGCATTGTTACTTTGATTTGTATTGTCCATTTGCGTATTTGCTGGTTTATTTTTTCCTTGTTCGCTTATTTGCGATTTACTTGTATTCGACACATTTCCGCCACAACCACCCAAAAAAAGAACAGAAGCGAGACCAATTGATATCCAGGGTTTCAAACTAAAACCTCCCTGAACTATTTTTCAATACTGGCGAAGTTTATATTATAACAATACCATAAATTATCTTTTTAACCACACTTTCCTGTCGATTAAAAACAAAATTATTATTCACTAAAATTATATTCTCAACGAATGGATTATTTCTTTATCTCAATTCCGAGACACCCAGTTCTTCTTTAAGTGGGTGTTCCTTATTCTACTTCGGTGGGGGTAGACTCCCAATGTCAAAAGGCTATCCTTACATAAATAGGGAGTCGCCTTTTGACCTACAGATTAGACCAAAAATATAATTAAAAAATCCTTTTAAATCACTTGACTTTTAGAAAAAGTCACTATAATTATTCCGAATACCATTATTTGGTATATATAGAATTAAGAATGGTGATTGATCATGAAACAATTAATTGAGGGACTAGGGATTGCAAGGATACTTGTCGATGATATTATTTTTATGTGTGAATCACGTACGAAATCAACCTATTTTACGCGTTCAGCTAACTGCAAGATGGACCTTTCAAAGCCTCATCATGTTTGGACTTAACTTTGTGAAAAAAACTCTTCAGATTGAGCTTGATTTGTTCTTCGAAACCATTAAAGGAGTCGAGAACGGTATATCAAAGCAAGGATACTCCGAGGCTAGACAGAAAATATCACCCACGGCCTTTATTAAATTGGCTGATGCCACAATGCCTTGGCATTATGGCGATGACGACTATTACTCGGCGGAACATGCTAACGGGCTGTCATTTTTTGTCGTTCCGCGTAGGTTCCAGGTACCTTCGCGGAACGACAAGTTCCGCCGAATATAGTGTCCAGCAAAATTAGCGGGGCATGAGGCAGGAACACGCGGCATACTATCACCCTTTCTCATATGTTTCGATAATAGTGTATGTAGGAGATTTTAGACTGACATCGCGGTTGAAATTAATATGCTGTTCTGGTTGATTCAATCTGCGAACTTGAATCAGCAAACCCGAAGAACTTGCGAACTGGATAGCTTCGCGCACTTTGTGGATTGAAAACGTCGATGGCTCTGGAGCACACCCCTTAAAAATTGCTAGCACAGGTGTGTACCAGCCCGTATGATGTACCTAGGGGGGTGGACACGGGACTGAAAAAATAAGATAATAAAGGTATGGTGCGAGCTGATAACCAGCACGCAAAGGCGTGATGTTTCCTTTTGGAAATGGAAGCAATTCTAGTTTCATTAGTAAGTTATTAACATATAGTAGGGAGATCCTATCAGGTAATACCTAACAGTAACCTGTTCCTAGTAACAATAGAAAGACCTCGTAGAGGTCTTTCTATTGTTACTAGATTCTTAGGAAATTTCAACGACTTGAACCTACTTTGAGGACGCATATGTCTCTGCAGCAATACACAGGTAGTAACAAAGTCCAGGTTGTTGGCGTTCAAGCATATTTCGATGAAAATCGTCCTCTAAAAAAAACCTTGTCTGACTTACAAACGACTTGGCATCAATAGTTATGCCATGACTATTGAGAAATTCAAGGTGTTTCTCTATAAGATCATGCAACTTTTCATCAGTCACTGCCCAGCTACTTTTGAGAGCAGCAGATAGACTTTGGAGAAAATGTTGAGACTCTGTGGCTTTTTCATTCAAATCCTCGACCTGGATTTTCTTATTTGCCAGCATATCATAATCATATTTGTCCTTGAGATAGTCGTTTTGAGCTGAAAGTGCATTTTCCCATTCAGCTTGATTAAGCCCTTGGAACATAGCTTTGCTGTTCATACTTTCTCCTTTCTTGGTGAGGATAATTGATTCTTCAAGAGTCTTTAACAAACACTCTAATCGCTGTCTGCGCGCACTAAGCAACTCATATTGATTCGCTAAACCCAATTGACGACTCGGCTCACCCTCAAGTGCCTTTTTGATATCGTTGAGGGAGAAATCAAGTTCACGGTAGAATAGAATTTGTTGCAATCGTTCTAATTCGTTGAGACTATAGAAACGATAGCCAGCCTCGCTGATCTGACAAGGTATCAGCAAATTGATTTTGTGATAGTGATAGAGGGCTTTCACTGTGACGCCTGTTAGATTTGCGACTTCATTTACGGTGTATAGCACATTTCTCACCTCAAGAACAATCATAAAGGCTGACCTAAGGTTAAGGTCAAGCTTTTTTGATATTATTCATTCATGATATTTTAAAGGCTTTCATAGAAAGCCTCAATTGGAGCTTATCTTGGCGATTGGTAAAACGCATGGGTAAGAAAAAAGCTTTGGTTGCTCTAGGTCACCTGATTCTACGAATTGCTTATCATATATTGCTTACCAAGGAGCCATACAAGGAATTAGGCACGGAATATTTGGCAGAACGCGAAACGCGAGAAAGAACAACGCAGCACGTTAAGTATTTTGGCCGTTTCTACTCTAAAGCAAATTATCGCATAAAGGTAGCTGGACGTAGCGTTGATGAGGTTGTACGAGATATTAGGATGACCTTAAAGCTTTAAGAATTGCGCGAAGAAAGGAACACTGCATGGCTAGTAATCTAAAAAAAGATGCCGAATGGGCTGAAGCAAAAAAGAAATGCAGACTGAACGACGAAACACTGAAAATGGCTAGAGAGATGGGGTTAAACCCCAGAAGCCTGATTAAAAATATCCCCAGCCCAAGCCAACAATGGAAGGCACCTGTGAGCACTTGGATTCGAGAGATGTTTCAAGAACGCCTGGAAAAGGCACGACAGAAAAAGGAATTAGAGGATAAAGCGTCTGAAAGGAGACGTATTCATGAAATGTAAAAAGTGCAAATCAAGAGAATCGACTATTCATGTATCAAATGTTGGTGATTTCTGTTTGGATTGTCATAATAATTATATGGCTGAGTTACTTGGTGTCAGCAAGATGGATGACTTTCCAAAAATTATATCAGGATATGATGCCGATGGAATTATACATCGATTTGAGATTTCGAATATGATTATGCCAGGGTTTTCCGTATGGAAAGCAGAAGAAATGGAGGGCGGTTATCAGTTTGAGGTATTCGTAAAGCCTGAAGAAAATCAGGCAGTGGCAATCGAACAAATGCATCAGAAGATATTGACGGGTCTTGGATATAAAACGCTTACACATTTGTCGGATAAGTATTTTATAGATAATGCAATTCAAATCGACAAGGAGCAGTATAGCCTTAATACCGTTGGAACATGCCGGATTCAACATGCTGAAGAAGAAAATCAAGTTTATCTGGTTATAGATGGAAAGAATATTCCTTTACATGATTTTGGACGGGCGCTCACAGCTTTTGAGGGTTTTAATATGGATTTTCAGATAAGGGATCTGTCCGAGGAAGTTCTTGGCAAAGATACGGTACTAAGAAGGGTAAGTATCAATCCAGATGTTATTATTGAGCATTTTGAAAGGTCTTTGAGTTGGTTTTTGAAGGGCGATTTTTTAAGTTACAAACATGAGAGTGCTTGTGGAGAAGCCTTGTTTGAAAGGATAGATGAACTGGAGTTACTTTGCAAGTATGGTAATAAAGAAGACGCTGTCGAAGTCGGAAAAAGAATGAAAAAGCGACTTATATCCATTGAACATGATACGGATGATTTCCCTGAGTATCTTTTGACGATGATTGACCAAGTGATTGGAACTACTTAATGTCATATTTTCCTTGATCCGTATGCTATGAATTTGAATTGGGATTCCTTATCTTCAATAGCTAATACGAAAGCGTTCGACGTTTGGTATCTTTTCTCGCTATCAGCCGTGAATAGGGTATTACCTTATGAACAAAGCATTCCTGGCATACCTTCCAAGTTCTAACGAAGAGAGCAGAACGACTTGAAGAACTGGCTCCTTATCTGAATTGGATCCCTAACATCTGGCAAGGGGTAACCGTTGAAAGTGATCAATATAAAGACCGCATTGATTCCTTGAGGAAAGTGAATGCGAAGGTCCGATTTATTTCCTTTGAACCGCTAATAGATGAAGTTAAAAACCTTGATTTAACGGGCGTGGACTGGGCGATTGTTGGTGGAGAAAGTGGGTTTAAGTCTCGACGGATGGACTCTGATTGGGTATTGTCAATCAAGAATGAATGCGATCAACAAGGTGTTAGCTTTTATTTCAAACAATGGGGTGGGATAAACAAGAAGAAAAATGGTCGGTTATTGCTTGGGCAAATCTAGGATGCTATGCCGGAAATCGGGGCCAAATAACTGACAATGTGCTCCCGATCCCAATAAAAGTACACAAATCAACCTGCACGGCTCTGGGAAAACATACGGAACAAAAGAGGAGTTCATTTCGAGAAGGAGTTCTCTACCTAGCTGAGAAGAAACTGGATGTCTTTTTCGTGACCTTGAACAATTCGGAAAAGGACTATTCGCACTCAACCATAAAGGCTTCCCCGAGATTTATTTCTCTCAGGGAAGCCTTTGTCTCATTGGAGGTCGGCATAGTAAGCATTTAAATAGTCTTCGACACCTTTTATTACCATTTGGACATCTTTAAGAGTTTTTTCAGCGTCTTGTTTACATCCACAATGTTTCTCCTTCTTTAAGAACATTTTAACAAAAGGTACGTTCATTGTTGACAACTGATTAAAGTATTCCCCTTCATAAATATTGAGCGAAATATTTATGTCATAACCCACATCGTCAAGTAAAAGAAAATCATAAAGTTTATCTCTGTCTACTTTATCGCGATTGCGGACAAGGATCATAATATCAATATCGGATTCAGGCAGGGAATCCCCTCGGGCTTTAGAACCGTATAGAATCACAGAAATTAAGTTATCCCTGCAAACATCGCATATATGTTGAATTGTTCTGTCTAAGGCCGTTTGTTCTGTTTTAGTTAGGGATGCCATAGAATCACTCCCGACTCAGAGTTAAATCTATCTGAATTATAGCATGCAATATCACTTCGCTCAATTCTTTGCTAAGCCCCCATACTCCTCATCCTCTTCCACCAAGCAGGAAGTGATATAAATCAGGAGAACACTATCGAAAATGGTGAATATTTTCTGCGTTAACCCATGCTCTTAACTAGTCTAAAATTGTTGACCTTTTAAAGGAAATAGATGTAAGCTGTCGAAATCTATATTTTAACAGAGAAGGAAATCAAACGGAGGAAAATCGTTCGATGGCACAGCAAAAAACTGAGTTTTCGGAACATATGTCATTCGAGTTTCTGGAGTTACTGCGCAAGAAAAATCCGGCCTGGCGTTTGTTAACCTCATCGCAGGCTCCTTTTGTGGCGTCTTTTCTCTATAGAGAATTTATTGCGGAAAACAGGCGGCAGATTGCCGAGCAAGAGTTGATCAGCCGCTTGGAGGGCTTTATTGAGCTGCTCAATCAGGGGCGCGATGACTCCCTCTTTCCGCGTTCAGGACGAGAATATCTGGATGACTGGGCCAATGATGAACATGGTTGGCTGCGGAAATTCTATCCCCCGGGACAGGACGAGCCTTATTTTGATTTAACCTCCCTGGCCCAGAAAGCCATTGAGTGGCTTCTGAGTTTAAAACAACAAGTTTTTATCGGTACAGAATCACGCCTGATCACGGTATTTGAACTCCTGCACCAGATTGTGGAGCGTTCTGAAAGCGATCCAAAGTTACGCTTGGCCGAGCTCGAACGACGTAAAGCTGAAATTGAACAGGAGATCAGCCGGGTGCAGAAGGGACAGGTGGAGCTGCTGGATGAAACCCAAATCAAGGAGCGTTTTTGGCAGGCGATGACAACTGCCCGAGAAATTCTGGCCGACTTCCGGGCAGTAGAACAGAATTTTCGGGAACTAGACCGGGGGATGCGGGAACGGATTGCCATTTGGGAACGAGGAAAAGGAGAATTATTGGAATCAATCTTTGCAAAACAAGACGGGATTGCCCAATCGGAGCAAGGCAAGAGTTTCGCTGCATTTTGGAAATTTTTAATGTCCTCAGCTTATCAAGATGATTTTAAGAGCACCCTGGATAAAGTTTTGCAGCTGAAACCGGTGCAAGAAATGGGCCCAAGCTGGAATATCCGCTATATTCACCATGATTGGGTGAATGCCGGTGCCCATGTCCAGGAAACAGTAGCTACTCTGTCTCAGCAGTTAAGGCGGTATGTGGATGAGAACTTTCTGGAGGAAGAGCGCCGGATCAATCAGCTTGTGCGGGAAATCGAAGGAAAGGCTGTGGCAATCCGTAATACTCCGCCTCCGGACTGGTCCATGGAAATTGACGGGGTAAAACCGGAAATCAGCCTTCCCCTGGACAGGCCTTTATTTTCACCCCCCCAGCGGCCGGAACTGAAGGACGACATCATGGACGCAGGAACCGACGATGTTCCGACGAAAGCGCTGTTCTCTCAGGTCTATGTGGATAAGGAAAAACTTAAAGATCGGATTGGCTACCTGCTGCAATCTCAGGATAGAATCACTCTGTCTCAAATTATTGGGCATTTTCCTCTGGAGCTGGGGCTGAGCGAACTCATTACTTATTTGGTCATTGCCGGCGAAAGCCCACAGGCAGTCTTTCATTCCGACGAACTGGAGGAAGTATCCTGGCAGGATGAAAAAGGAACGAGACGAGTGGCCAAGCTGGCTAAAATAATTTTTCAGCGGGTTTAAGAATTTGCTGGCTATGAATTCAGGAGGTTATGAACCGTTGGGGAGGACTAAATCATGAATGCAATGGATGATTTGGCATTGTCACGCACTGTCGTCGCACTTTTTAAAAATGTCGTATTTAAAGAAACGGATCAGGAGCATTGGGAAGTTATCCAAACCCAGAAAAATAAAATTGAAGATTATGTGGGTAAGATTGGCCTTACCCTGATTGTAGATGAGCTGGACGGTTATGGATATTTGAAACAGCGTTCTTACGGAGAAGGCGAAGAGGCTATTCCCCGTTTGGTACCTCGCCATGGACTGAGCTATCCGGTTAGTCTTTTGCTTGTGCTCCTACGGAAACAATTGGTGGAGTTTGATTCAACCACCGGGGATCAGCGGCTTATTATCACCAGGCAGCAGATAGTCGAGCGCATGAGCTTGTTTTTGAAGGACACCACCAATGAAGCAAAACTAATGGCTGACATCGATAAGCATATTGACCGAGTGGAAAAAATGGGCTTTTTGCATCGTTTACGAGGCAACGAAGAACGTTTTGAAGTCCAGCGGATCCTTCGCAATTTTGTCACCGGGGAGTGGCTCAGCCATTTCAATGAGCGGCTTGAAGAATACCGGCGTTACGCCAATGCCGGTGAACTACAGGACGGGGAGGCGAAGTCATGAGCTCATTTAACCTGGAGTCCGAAGAACCGGGCAGGCTTTTTGGTCCTACACCGGGATTTCGCTTACATAAGCTTGAAGTTTATAATTGGGGTACTTTCGACGGTAAAGTCTGGACCTTTTCGCCCCAAGGAGAAACCAGCCTTTTAACCGGAGATGTGGGTTCGGGTAAATCCACCTTGGTTGATGCTTTAACGACCCTTTTGGTCCATCCGAGGAAGGTAGCTTATAACAAAGCAGCTGATTCCAGTGCCAAGGAGCGTTCAGTCACTTCTTATGTGCGGGGTTATTTTGGTCAGAAACGAAATAGTGAAGGGAATGGTCAGCCTGATTCCTTGCGAGATACCAATCACTATTCCGTTATCTTGGCAACATTTTTGGATCAGGGTCTGTCTCAGCATGTTACTCTGGCTCAATTTTTCTGGTTTCCGGATCCCCAGAAGTCTCCGGTCCGTTTTTATATTGTAGCCGATAAAGAGATGTGGATCACCCGGGACTTTGCCAGATTTAACAACGATGTTCGAGTTCTGAAAAAACGCTTAAAGGCTGGCAACTGGGTTCAGGTCTATGAAGATTACACCCGCTATGCTGAAGTCTTTCGGCGTAAGTTCGGTATTGCTCAGGAGCAGGCTCTGGATCTTTTTCAGCAGACCATCTCTATGAAAAAGGTTGAGGCTTTAACGGATTTTGTCAGAACCAATATGTTGGAAGTTCCTAATACGGCTAAAAACGTAGATGACCTGATCAAACATTTTCAGGATCTGAATGGGGCCCATGAAGCTGTCCTTAAAGCCAAGCAGCAGATTCAGCTGCTGGCTCCCCTTGTTGATCAGGGAAATCGCTGCCTCCGGCTTGAAGAGAAACAAAGGTTGCTGAATCAAGCACGCCAGGCTTTAGGCCCCTGGTTCGCCGAGCGGAGGCTGGTTTTGCTGAGTGCTGAAATCGCCAATCAGGAGCAGAAACTGATTCTGGCTGTTGCAGCACGGGAACAGGCAGAAGCAATCCAGCGTGACTTAGCTAAGAATATCCAAGGAATTGAGAGAGCTATTTTTGCTAATGGCGGGGATGCCCTGGAAAGATTGACCCGGGATATTGAGATCAATAGGCAAACGCTTAAGCGTCTCAGGAAGAATCTGGAGGTCTATACCTGTCATGCCCAAATGCTTAAGTTGCCTGTGCCGGATTCGTTAGCTATTTTCCTTGTTAACCAAAGGAGATCGGCGGAATTTAAACGGAGTGAGGAAGAAGCGCAGACAGGTCTGCAGGAGGATCTTAAAACTGCCGTTACGGAGGAGGACAAGGCAAAGAAGGCCGCCGATCAAGTGGCTCAAGAATTGGCATCCCTCCGTTCCCGTACTTCCAGTATTCCCCGGGAATACGTTGAGAAACGCCAACAACTTTGTCAGGTTCTGCAGATCGGAGAAGACGAATTGCCTTTTGTCGGCGAACTGCTGGAAGTCAGAGCAGGGGAAGAAAGCTGGGAAGGAGCTATCGAAAGGCTGCTGCATAGCTTCAGTCTGTCGCTGCTGGTGCCGGAGCGTCATTATCAGGCCGTTATGCAGTGGGTAGACCGGACCCACCTGGGGATGCGGCTGGTCTATTACCGGGTTCAGGATGAGGGCCAGCCGTCTGCTTCCGGCCGGTTGAATCCTTTCTCCGCAGCCGAAAAGCTAAACATCAAGCCTGGTACGCCTTTTGGCGTCTGGCTCAGCAAGGAGCTGCGCCAACGCTTTGCTCATGTTTGCTGCGAGACGATGGAGCGATTTCGCCGGGAAGCCCAGGCCATCACCCAATCCGGGCAGATGAAAACCGGGGGCAAACGTCATGAAAAAGACGATCGGCATGGGCTCAATGACCGCCGCCGCTATATGCTGGGTTTTTCCAACCAGAAAAAAATTGCCGCTCTGGAGGAAAGTGAACAGGACTTGAGGGGTGAGGCCCAATTCTATCTTGAGGAACTGGATGATATCTATCGGAAGCAGCGGGAGAGTCAGGAACGTGTCCAGGCTGTTGCCGGCATGGCAAGCATTGACGACTTTGCCGACATTGATACTAAGACAGCGGAAAAGGATATTGAAGTAAAAGAAAAATTGAAAAGAGAGTTGGAGCAGGAAAACGATATCCTGCAAGGGCTCCAGAATCAGTTGGCTGAACTGATGCAGAAGCAGGAAACCCATGAAAAGGTTGTGGAGAAGGCCCGCAAAGCTGAGACAACAATGGAAAATAACCGGGACGCTCTGCTGCGGGATAAGGTGAGCACAGGAAAGACTACGGCTGAAGCCACGCCAGCCATGCGGGAAGAGGCTTACCCTTTCCTGGAGCAGCACGAGTCGGAGGCTTTGGGGAATACCGGTTTGAACCTGGACAATGGGAAAACGCTGGAACGGGATTATCTGGATTGGATCGAAAACGAACGCAATACATTGGCCGATGAGATTGGACGGCTCAAAAACAGGCTTGTTAAGGCGATGCAGGATTATAATTATAGATACCCTGAAGAAACCAGAGAGTTTGATTCCGATCTGGAGAGCTTGCCCGAATATGCACGGATGCTGGCGCAGCTGCAAAGCGACGGATTGCCGGCATTTGAACAGCGTTTTAAGCAATTGCTGCATGAAAATGCTATTAATCAAATCGCTCTATTCCAGGCCAAATTAAAACAGGCACAGGATACCATCCAGACCCGGATTGAACAGATTAACGGTTCCCTGAACGCCATCGACTATAACGAAGGAAGGTATATCCGTCTGGAGTATGCTGAAACCTATGATACGGATATCAAAGAATTCCGAGTCCAGCTGAAAGCCTGCACTGAAGGGGCTTTGAGCGGTTCTGAGGATGAACAATATGCTGAAACAAAGTTCTTGCAGGTGAAAGCCATTATTGAGCGCTTCCGGGGCCGGCCTGGGGAGACCGAAAGGGATGAGCGCTGGACCAAAAAAGTCATTGATGTCCGCAACTGGTTTTTATTCGCCGCTTCGGAAAGATGGAGGGAAAGCGATGAGGAATATGAGCATTATACCGATTCCGGCGGAAAATCCGGAGGCCAAAAGGAAAAGCTGGCTTATACCATTCTGGCAGCCGGCCTGGTCTATCATTTTGGTTTGGAAGGACAGGAATCCCGGCCTCAGTCTTTCCGTTTTGTAGTCATTGATGAAGCATTTTTGAAAAGCTCGGACGAATCGGCTCGCTTTGGCTTGGAACTTTTCAAAAAGCTCGAATTGCAGCTGCTGATTGTCACTCCCCTTCTCAAGATCCCCACAATCGCCAAATTTATTGCCCATGTGGGCTTCGTCCATCATGATGATGTAAAACATCAATCCATGCTGCGGGATATTTCTATCCAGGAGTATGAGCAAGAGCGGAAGGCCAGGGAGGTGGCCCACTATGTCCATCAAGTGGTCTGATCCTCCATGGATCCGAGAACAGTTACGGCGGAAGTGGGATTCGGGCCGAATTTTGTGTTCACTGCTGATGCCTGATGATCTATTTCCCTTGCGCATCCCCCTGAAAAAGCCGCAAAGCAGTGAGGTAAACGAGAATTTCGCTGAAATCTCGCGCTGGATCAAGTCCCTTAAGAATCAGAGCAAGCAGGAGACAGGCTTTGGCTATGAACTGGTGGAAAAAGAAATAGTTCACCGTCAATCGGGTCGTAATCTCCTGCCTACTCATGCCTTTATTCCCACCATGCAGGATGCCCTGCGCCTGTTGAGGAAAGAGCGGGAAGGAGACAGATTTCTGGAGCTTGCCCGGCTGATTCAGGCGGAATGGCCCGTTTTGCAGGAATGGATCCTTAAACATCCCCACAAAGTACTGGCCGCCGGAGACGACTGGAGCGCTATCCTGGCCATATTAAGCTGGTTTTCCAATCACCCGAGCTGCGGCTTATATCTGCGGCAACTGGATATTCCCGGGATTGACACCAAGTTTATTGAGCAAAGGAAAGGGTTTCTGACGGAATTATTGAATATTACTTTGCCGGACGAGGGTATTGACCACAGCGCTCCCTCATTTGAGCTGCGTTACGGATTGCAGGCCAAGCCGGTGCAGGTCAGGCTGCGCTTGCTTGATCGGCAGCAGTATCTTCAGGGCATTTCCGATCTAACGATTCCGGTGGAACAGCTGGCGGTATTCAAGCCTCCGGTATCTAAGGTGTTTATAACCGAAAATGAAATCAATGGCTTATGCTTTCCTGATGTCAAGGAAGCGTTGGTGATCTTCGGGTTGGGATACGGTGTCGAAGTGTTGAAGTCTGTGCCTTGGTTGAAAGAGAAAGAAATCTACTATTGGGGAGATATCGATACCCACGGATTTGCCATTTTGGACCAAGTCCGCAGCTTTTTGCCTCAAGCCCAGTCGCTGCTTATGGATGAAAGGATATTGATGAGTCACCGGCACCTATGGGTCATAGAAGATAAGCCTTCCTTCACAGAGTTGAATCGGTTGATGGCAGATGAACACCGGCTGGTTTCTTCCCTGCAAAACAATACTTGGGGTCAGGGAGTTCGCTTGGAACAGGAGAGGGTTTCTTTTCAGGAAGTGAAAGAGGCTGTCGATGGTTTGGAGTATAATGGTTAATACGCCCAATGGGGCAACAAGGACTAAGCAAGTCTTCTGGAGCATGTTGGGCGTCCAATTGTAAGGCGTGGCATATAGCACTGTCTTAGCTAGATTAATAGTTGAACCCTATAAAAAACTGGAAGGTTTTGAGGAAAATTAGATGAACTTTAAGACACAAGAGATCACGGAATATTTCAGGAGTGCTGTAGCAGCGCAATCAAACAAAGAAATTGTTTTTAAGGATAACCCTTTTCAGATGGTCGAAGCAGCAGAATTGCTGGAAGGAAGAATTAATCCGCAAGCCACTCAAGAACTATTTGCAGAGGCCAATAGAAAAAACTCCGGGCATGAGGACGAGGACGAATCAAAGAAAAAGGCCAAGGAGAAATCCTTGCTCAATATCATTATCTGTGCTAAAGCCATCAAAACAATTTTTGAAGCTAATGAAAAAGTTCAGGATGAAATTGATCAGTTAACCGGAATTTATTTTATCCCGGCTCTTCTTAAGCTTGATGGAGCTCTGTCATTTGATGGAGAGGACAGAAAACTTCCTTGGTTTCCGAGAGAATTTCTGCACCCTATGGTTGAACCTAAATTAGCAATTGGGACTACCGGTGTAGTTGATGATTTTATGAGTAATCAAGTGGACCAAGTAATAAAGATTAAAGCTTGGCCAGAGTATGTCAAGTTTTTCAAGAATTTCTATGAGAAAGTTACGGAATCTCAACTTGACCAAAACACCATTCGGAATCTGGACGAAAAGGAACCTTACTTCGAACTGGAAAATAACGTCTATGTTTTTCTGGATAAGACGGTTTTTACTACTTTCCATATTATGAACTTGTACAATGATCTCCAAAAAGACGAACAGTTCAAATCTCTTTACGATAACTTTGTATCGCTGCAAATACCAGAGACTAGCCCCCTTGTCCAAAATACATGGGCACAGATGAAAGTCCACTGCGGTCAAATGGGGGGAGCATATCCTTTATCTCCGTCACAAAGGGAATCAGTCAATCACTTCAACAGCATGAGTGAGGCTGAAATAGTGGCGGTCAATGGTCCGCCTGGTACCGGGAAAACTACTCTATTGCAGTCTATTGTTGCGGATATGTATGTGAAACGGGCCCTACATAAGGAAAGAGCTCCTGTAATTGTGGCTTCTTCTACCAACAATCAAGCGGTTACCAACATCATCACTTCTTTCGCCAATATCAAAAAAATAGGCTTGGCAAATTTGGAAGAACGATGGATTGAGGGCGTTGATAGTTTCGCTGTTTATTTTCCCGCCGCCTCGAAAATAAAAGAAGCAGAGAGTAAGGGATATCAATATACCGATCAAAACGGCGGCTTTTTTGTTGCGAAGATTGAGGATAAAGAGAATCTTATAAAATCAAAGCTCAAACTCGTAGAAAGTTGTAACAAATATTTTGGTAGTGCCTATAAAGACATTGATGCATGCCAAAGCAGGTTGCATGAAGAATTAAAGTTTTTAAATAACAAAAAAGAAACATTGCTTGAATTGGTTCAGGAAGCTTCAGAATTGAGGCTCAACGGAGAGCCGCTGGATGATTGTATTTGCAATTTTGAAAACCAGATTAAATGCCAACAAGGAGTGGTTGAGCATATTCAGCGGAGAGTTGAGGAATGGGAAGCCTGTTTTAAAAAGATTCCTTTGATCTACCGATTGTTCCGGTTTATAAAGGTGTTTGCCCGAAAAATACAAACGGAATTCAGATTATTTATCAATGAGGATGAGCAGGGCTTTCTCAGCTTGTCTATGAGTCTGGATGAAATTAAGGAAAAATACAGCTATAAGAGTGAGGAACACAAGATAATTCTTACGGAGCTCAAAAAGAATAAAGAGAAGCTTGAACAGCTGAAAATCCGATACGATCATGAATTGCATCTATTGAAACTTCATAATGTTAGCTTGTATAAAAAAGAGGAAAACAAATACCTACTTGACTCAGACTACGTCAACGATCTCTTGGATACTAAGGTTAGATATGTGGAATTCTGGCTGGCGGTCCATTATTTCGAGTGCAGATGGGTCCTGGAAGAGGATCGGCCGGTCGGAAAACAGGCAGGTAAGACCTTTGAAAGTGTTTTAGATAAGTTTTACCATCGGCTCAGCATGATTGCGCCATGCTTAGTCATGACGTTTTTCACGCTCCCCAAGCATTTTCGGGCTTATGGTGATCAAAAACACTTCTATTTGTTTAACTTTATCGATTTGCTCATAGTAGATGAAGCAGGGCAAGTGTCTCCGGAAATTGCCGCCGGAGCGTTTTCACTTGCTAAAAAGGCAATTGTTGTCGGGGATATACATCAGATTGAGCCGATATGGGCTGTAAATGGTGCATTAGATAAAGCCTTAGCTGTCTCTAATAAGGTTATCCCCAGTTTAAAGGAGTTTGAATTACTGGCACGGACGGAGTTAAACTGCTCCAGCTCCAGTGTAATGAAAGTTGCAGCCAAATGCTGCAAATACAAAAAGTTTGAGGAGAGGGGCCTGTTCTTAAGTGAACACCGTCGTTGTTATGATGAAATTATAGACTACTCGAATAAGCTGGTGTACGAAGGAAATCTTCAACCCATGCGCGGGGAGGGAAAACGGGATCCAAAGTTACCGTTTAAGCAATGGCCGCAAATGGGGCATATGCAGATTGAATCCGAGTATTCGGTCAGAAGGAGCAGCAGTCGATTAAATCTTACAGAAGCTAAACAGATTGCAGCATGGCTGGAAGCTAACTATGCTTGTATTGTTAATGCTTATCCCGATGAGATCCGGGAAAATTTGGTGGGTATTATCACGCCGTTTAAGGCTCAGGTTCAAGCGATCAGGGCGGAATTGAAGAAAGTACTACCGGTTTATCATTCGAAAATCAATATCGGCACAGTGCATACTTTTCAAGGGGCGGAAAGAAGAGTTATTATGTTATCCACAGTATATGGTAACCGGGATGGATGTTATTTTATTGATGCTAATAACAGTTTAATGAATGTAGCAGTTTCCCGAGCCAAGGATTACTTTTTTGTTTTTGGCGATATTGGTTGCTTGCAGGGTCCTCCAAGCAGTGCTAGCGGAATGCTAAGAGGATTTATTGAAGCAAACGCAGTGAGATAGCGGCGGCAAAATAGTTGAGAACTATGCATATTCTGCCGACGCAACCTTGCACAAATTCCATCAAGTCATTCAGCGTGGCTTTGGACTGAATGATGATCATCTCTATGCTTTTTTTATGGATAATAAAGCATGGTCCCGTAATGGAGAGATCTATTGGTCCCCTGGCAATGATAGGGGGCCTTTTGCCGATAAAGTAAAATTACTCCTGCTTAACCTGATGCCGAAGCAAAAATTCCTGTATCTATTTGATTTCGGAGAGGAGTGGAGATTTGCCGTCACTTTTGAGAAGAGCGCAGAAGAAGTGGCGGCAGCTAAAGTGATCGCAGGGAAGGGAGAACTCTTGGAACAATATCCAGAGGGAGAGTAAGAATAAAGTGCAAGATCATTTGGTTAAAGAGAAGCGCCCTTATCTCGCTTTTATGGTGAGAAAAGGGCGCTCTTGACTTTTCGGCGCAGGTTCCTTATGAAGAATTGTACTCATGCGCCGAAAAATTCAATTTCTTCTTTAGACCTTGACGCCGGTTGCTTCAAGGTCTAAATCTCTGAAGGGTCCAATGTGATTTTTTAAAACTAACTAACT
>JARLHW010000157.1 GCA_031292075.1 Desulfosporosinus sp. | reverse complement strand
CTGCCGAAACAGGTGCAGCGGTTTTATATCTGCATCACGTAAGCAAGAGCAGCACATGGGCGGGCGCGACGGACCAACAGCAGGCGGCTAGGGGTGCATCGGTTCTCGTAGATAACGTCCGTTGGTGTGGGTATATGGCAAGGATGACCAAGAATGAGGCGGAGAAATTATCAGATCGCGATGATCGGCAGGCCATAGGACAGAGATATTGCAACTTTGTGCGCTTTGGCGTAAGCAAGCAAAACTACGATATGCATATACTTGACCGATGGTACAAACGGGATGAAGGCGGGGTTTTGTTGCCGGTAGACCTGATAGAAACGAAACTAGAAACGCGGAAAGACAAGAAAAAGGAGAACCGTAATGAAATATGATCTCACTCACGCAAGGCATGATAGGGCGCACTGTTTGGCTCCAGGCCTGTTCCGTAGCCTTAAACGAGGAGATAGGAAGCGGCTTAAGTTACATGTAGCCTACGAATACGGCGATAATCGACGCACTGAGTTTAAAGGGCCAGAGCCTCTTGGTGTAGACGATTTACGTATTTTGCAGGGACTGGTAGCGATGGCAGGACCGAGCGGACTTATTCTGTCTCCGGAACCAAAGACCGAAGAGGGAAAACAGTTACGTCTGGTATTAGAACCTAAGTGGGAAGCCGTGAAACAGGATGCGTTAGTTGTGAAAGGTAGTTATCGTACCTTAGCCCGCGAAATCGGATACGCTAACATCGAAAATTCCAAGCCTATCCGCGACTGCATTGAGAGGCTTTGGACAGTATCGATTATTGTTCAAACTGGCAATAAACGTCAAGGATTTCACCTACTGTCAGCTTACACCAGCAATGAAGCAGATGGTAAATTGTATGTGGCGCTAAACCCACTTATGGCCAGTGCAATTTTAGGTAATACACCACATGCTCGTATTAACATGGATGAGGTACGAGTGTTAAAGTCAGACCCAGCTAGACTGATACATCAGCGTCTATGCGCCTGGATTGATCCTGGTAAGTCTGGACGTGCTGAAATTGATACGCTTTGTGAGTATGTTTGGGTAGAGCAGTGTACCCAAAGTACGATGCGAACACGCAGGTCCATGATCCGCAAAGCTATGAAGGAATTGATGGATATTGGCTGGACGGTGACTGAATACGCAACCAAAAAGTACGATATTAAACGTCCAACGCAATAACGTAGCCCCCACTTTAACACAGACGCCACACCCCAGTTTAGCGCAGAAGTACCCCCACTTTAACACAGACGCCCCCCACTTTAACGCAGACGTACCCCCACTTTAACGCAGACGCATCCCCACTTTATCACAGACGCACCGAATCCCTGGAACCCTTGCGTGGCGCTGGTTTCAGGGCGATTAAAAAAACCGATCTAAGATATTCTCTAAGAATATCTACTAAGCGCAGCCTACCGTTCGCTTGACGCGGCGGTAGACATTACCGGAGATCGACTGCTAAAAAAACAGAAAAGAAGTGATGCGATAGAGTTAATCCTTGGCGCTGGGGAATAAAGCATCAGTCGTCATGATAGGCTTTGTGGTTTCTTTGCTCTTTGCATCAACAGTACAAACAAGCTCCAATAGCAAGGTGCCAGCTAGAAGTACCACGGTCACTTTGCACGCTATCAAGGAACAAACTAGCACTTAGATCACTTTACTCCAGCCGAAAAAGTTGTAATTCAAACAAAGATACTCTCTAGTGAGGTACACCAAACGATGATCGTAACGGTCTCTATGAAATCGGATTAAAGCATGAACGGTAGCAGAGTAACAGCCTCTAGTGTGCCTGCCCGAGAAGGTGAATTTGTCGCTATCTCGCCAGATGTGTCGTTTGGTAGTAAAATATATATTCCAGTCCTGAAACATGTTATGAGCTAACAGACCAAGGTGGGGTAACAAGAAGTGGAAAACGGCTGGAGATAAGCAGAAGCAATAAGTCGAACCCAAAGAAACTGAACGGATATTCAAGACCGTAGGAACATTTTTATGGAAAGGGGGGTGAGGCCGCCAAATGGCTCAAATATAACCTTGCTATACTAAGTGAGAAGGAGTGAGAGAGTCATAAATAGCCATAAGTATAACCATGATTACAATGTCATGATGTAAAGATAAAAGCTGAACATGAAGATGTTTTGTGCACTCTGAGCCATCTGAAACAAATGACGTGGAGGAATTTCTGACATGATGGGAAAAACCCATATCGCGGGTGCGTTGGCTTCGTGGGCACTGGTTTATCCCCTGCTCTCTAAGACATCGCTATACACATTGACATCACAAAATGCAATAGTGCTTGTCGTCAGTCTGGGCGGGAGTGTGTTAGGTGGTCTAATACCAGACATTGATCATCCAGGAAGCACCATTGATCGAGATCTGTTCGGTCCACTCGGAAAGACACATATAGGAGAATTCCTGGGCGGAGTATTACTGCTTGGTATAAGTCTATCTATGCGCATACCATCTTTCATGGGGCGTGTTTATCTATCGCTCATCTTTCAAAGTACACTAACAAACTACGTTCCTGAGATTAGCTTTGTTTTGGGAGTAATAGGTGCTGTATTAATCGTTATTGCATCCATGAAGCATCGAGGCATTACCCATACTCTGCTAGGCATGGGCCTTTTTTTGTGGGGAATCGATACTCTATTAGGTTATATACCGATATTGGCCCATTGGCGCATGACCCTACTGATTGTATGTGGTGCCGGGTATCTAAGCCACTTACTCCTTGATCTTGTTGCGCATGGGGTTCCCTTGTTTTATCCCGTGATCAAAAAGCGAATTAGTTTACCATTTTCAATTCGCACAGGTAGCTTTTGGGATATTGTTGTGATTCGCTTTGGGCTTCTTGCTTATTTTGTT
>JARLHW010000156.1 GCA_031292075.1 Desulfosporosinus sp. | reverse complement strand
TCAGTCTTGCTCAAGCGACAAGTGTTGCCATGAATGGCGAGAAGGGACCGCCTGTTGAGTTCTTGGTTAAACTTCTGCGCCCACACAGGTACAAGAAAGCCCCACGCTCTTATCCAAGAACGCGGGGCTTTCTTAGCTTATAACTAGGTACCAAGTTTTTCTCCCAACCGAGAAACTTTTTTCGGGAATTCCGTAACGGAATGAGGAAATGCCCCGGTGAGACGTTTCTTTCCGATGCTGACCTGCGAGTTTTACTAGAAACGAAAAGAGAGTCCTTCGCCCATCGACGAAAGACCCTCTTGCTTAAGTTGTCAGAATAGTTTCCCTTTGTATTGAGGTCATACCCAATGGAGGTGCCTTAAAACACCTAGGGGGAACGTTCTCATAGAGTAACCTCAGAAGGATATTAGGGATTAGTAAAAAGACTTTTTCCTAATATTTTTCGAGGTGCACTACCTAACTTATGGCTAGGTAGTGCCCGTAAAACCTTTGGTTTAATTTGACTCAGTTATGCCAGCCCAGGTGATAGGAATATTGCCGATAACGGTACCTGAACTATTAGTAACTGTCATGGTCGTCCCACTAGGAATCTTTCTTCCGGGATCAACACCAATATCTCGAGAACCGGCTTGATCACCAACTAGTATTGGATACGCTACTGCACCGTCTTGTAAGGTAATACTTACAGTGCCGTCTGTACCAGTTTGAAGTTGAACCACCGGAGCACTTGACAGATGATAAGCCATAATCCCTGAAACGCTAACGGTGTCGTAGGCAGGCTTAGCGAGATCGGGATTTTCAGCGCTGTATACAAAGAGCGGAACAGGTGTATTTTCGTTTTGCATGGATGTGCTGCCAGTGTTACCCATGTTAACAGAGGATGTTATGGTTGTGCCGTTAACTGCAGTGATCCACAAACCAGTTAAGTTAGTTGACAAGTATAGTGTTTGGTTAGGGACAGCATTACCATACGTATCCAAAGCTGTCAAAGTCATATTTTGCCCAACACCGGCTACACCATTGGCGCTAGTTGGGTTTTTCTTAATAGCCACCACTCCGGTATTTTGCGATGTGAAGGCGACAGTTGCTTTGGCCGTTTGGCTGTTCACTGAGTTAGTGACCGTAACGGTCGGAGTTTCTGAATATTTGTCGCTTACTTGAACTGTTGCAGCAACAACTGGTGCAAATGTCATACCGAGAAAGCTCGTGGTTCCAGAGCCTGGAGCAAACTGATTAGTTTTACTATTAGCATAGTAACTGGCAACAAGTGGTTGCAAGGCACCAGTAGTAGCATCTGTCTTAAAGCCAAGGTATCCTTCGAAGTTACCTGGTAAATAAGCAGACGGTATCGTCACAGTTGTAGCTGCACCGCCTACAGTATGAACAATAAATGTTGTTGGGGCTGCAATGCTTTGTTCTACGAGTGTAATATTAGAGGTCCCACTGGTACTACCATCGGCAGCAACATTCGTCGCATAGCCGACAACTCTATAACCACCCGTAGCGGTCCAGAGCTTATAATTGTTAACACTGACTTCACCTAAGCTGTTGACGTTAACACTAACGTTTGAAGGTTTTGTAGCAAGTTGGTAACCATCAACATAGCGGAATAGACCAGTTTTATCCGAACTCAAGTTCATGGTCAGTCCTTGGCTAGGAACTGTAGATATAGCCGGATAACTATTGAAGGGAGCTACAACTAACGAGGCATTACTCGATGTCCAGTCATCTGAAGCAGTTCCGGCTACGCTGGTGGTGGAGTCAGGAGCAGCATTACCCTCTAGCAACGGACCGTAAGCATTAAAGCCAGACATGTCACCGGCTACGCCTATGCTGGTAATCGTGTTACTAGCACCGAAAGTAGCGTTAACGGTTCCCGATGCTGAACCTTGGGCATGGTTAGCGTCGATAACTCCGGCTGCGGAGGTGTTGGAGTAAACAGCGATGTTCACATTGACGGAACCAGCTGTTCCGGAAGTTGTGGTAACGGAAGAGGGGTTTGAATTGAGGTAGAAATTGAGTTGTCCACTTCCGTCATAAGCACTGGAATAATCAATAGCATTACCAGTTTTAGCATCAGTAGTAGGAAGAGCTATCTCAGTTCCATTAACGTACATGTGGTCAACGATCAATTTAGGATTAGTACCATTATCATATTGATTATAATGGGCTTTAATTTCCGTGACACCACTTGGCAGATACGCGGAACCCAGTGTTTCGAATTCGATACCGCTCGGAGCAGTGAGATCATACTCTAGATCGTAACCATCAAATTGGTTTCCGCTTGCCGGAGCAACGATTGTACCATTTTGATTAAACGCCGCGGCATATATTAGTTGGTCCGAACCAACAACGTTGGAGAACGGATAGGTTTGCGGCACGTCACTCAGAGTAGAATATTGAGCTGAAAGAGATGTGTGACTGACACCGACTGATTGTGCCGTCTGACCTTGTTGCCAGACGAGGTTTATAGAACCATCAGGGTTGCCATTGCCAACATAGTCTAATTTTGTCACAGTGCTTGGCAGTGATTGACCGCTGGAGACGGCTATTGTTGGGGGTACATAGAACGCATAGTACCTGGTAACGCTATTATAGACACTTTGGGTAACAGGTACATTAGCCGTAACATTTACCGAGTAGTTACCGCTGCTATCCGTCGTGACAATCGGATAGTTTACAGCGCTAAACAGTGTTGTGGTACCGTTCAAGACATAAGCATCGTTTTGGACGTTGTTCGAGTAGGCATTTGTATCTGCAACATTATAGTCTTGAATAGCAATTGAAGCATTAGGGACAGGGTTACCGGCTGAATCTTGAACTGTACCGCTAATGGTCAGTTGGGAACCGGACGTAGCCGTTTCAGCATTGGTGGCCACTACTGTGTTAGTTTGCGTTACACCGGTTACGTTCAACATCGCAGCTGGACTGACGTTGGCTATTTTTGCAGGTTGTGAAATTGACTTCCATTGATAATAGCCAGTATTGGTTGAACCGCCACCATTGACGAGCTGAGCTTGGAGTCCAATTTTGATGTTGGAAGACGTGTTAGCAACACTGTTTGTCGTGGGTTGGTTGGCGTTAATGTAAATTAACGCTTGACCATTAGCATCCGTAGTTGCCACATAATTTGCCGAACTAACACCACTACCAACATAGGCGCCTTGAGCTACCATCGTAGTGCCTGTCGAATTTGTGTAGAATGCTGTCGAAGTATTAGGTAAAGCTGTAGTCATTGTGAACTTAACCGACTGTCCGCTCACAGCAGTAGTGGTAGCGGTAGTATCTGTGGTAGAAGTAGCAGCAGGTAGCAAGGTAGCCACCACAGGCACTAAGCCTTTAGTCGTCGCACTGGACGTGGAGAAGTTTAAGCTGTCAGGCGAACCAGCGGAATAGATTGGGCTGAGAACGAGTGATCCAGGCACGCCCCACTCTATACTCACTTCGTCGGATTGAACAGGTTGACCATTGTTGCTGAATGGAGCTTCAGCCACAACGTTAAACGTTTGTTGGGAACTGGCGGTCGAGGTAAAGACTGCCTTCACCGTACCACTGGCATCCGTTGGCACTGTATAGGAAGCATT
>JARLHW010000155.1 GCA_031292075.1 Desulfosporosinus sp. | reverse complement strand
TCTAGGCTGGCTTCCAGAAATTAACGTTAGAGGTCATTGTTCGGATTTTTCAATGGCTTAGTTTGCAATACCTATTTTTCGGAATCGAAAAACAAAAGAAATAATCAACCAAACCCTTGACTTTTATTAGCTGGTCTTTTTCTCCTTGAAGCGATTTTCATGATCTTTCTTCGCAACAAGTGTTATCCACTTTCTGAGCCAAGGAAAATGCCGCTTCAGATAATTGACGCGCCGTCCAATGTTAGCATATACCTCATAGGCGACGATGGGTTCACCATATTCCAACTTAGTATCGATAAAATTCTTCGCTTTGTTACGCAAACCCTTCTTTTCTTTTTTGAGAAGGAGCATCTGTTGTTCTGTCTGAGCTGCTTTGATGATGTTCTTATATGGCTTCTCATACAAAAGAGTCGCTGGGCAATTCAACGTTTTTGCAAGGCTTTGAAAGTTAATTTTTGTATCACTCATTTTCCATTGTTCGATGATTACCCCAAGCTTTCGGGCCTCCTCTTTAGTTATTACTCTCCTTTTTTTCACTGACTTACATCTTATCGGTATGTTTGATTCTTTATCAAACGAAAAATAGGCCTGCACTTCGGCCATAGCCATGTAGTAATAAAAGTCTGCCTTTTGCCACCCATATAGTTTTTTTGCCTTGGCTTGTCCGATTTCCGATACAAATGGACCGATTTGCTTTACGCATTCTAATACATTATCCGGCACAGAAAGTGGTGTGTAATTTTTCACTAAACTGTCATCTAAAAGTTGATGATTGGCCAAATATCCAATAACTCTGGCCAGTTGAGGACGTCGAATTTTCAGTTTACGTGTAATCTCAGTCTGTGAAGCCCCTGCATTTAGCAATTTCCTCACTTTTTGAGTGAGATCTATACCATCGCAAAAGCTCATTGGAACGTTCCTCCATTGGTTGTCCGTAATGCCATACCTCATGTAGCAGCCCGTACAGACGCTGGGATATGCATACCGTGTTCTGTTTTCAATAAAACAAAATTTCCTAAGAATTCGCCTCATACCGTTACTTGTCCCACAGAATTTGCACCATGGAGCTAAACAAGATCCAAGCGAATATTTTGAAGTGTACAGGGATGCGATAAATGAGTCAGGTATATAGATACTCTGGAGATCAGATGGTTCTAGGTTTAACCTCCGTAGGATGGACAGAGACTGGGCTACGGATACCCTTTTCGGGTCATTGTCATCCCTGACCATTCTTACAAGCCCCTGTGTCAATTTTCTCAAACGAGGTTGAATCGACTCTGGATTGTATGCTTCAGGCTTCCCTTGCAATAGATATAGAACCGCAATTGCAAGGGATTTTTCTTTGGTATAGTTCTTGATTTCCGGAACCAGTGATGAGAATGAGGAATCCTTGAGATAACGCCAGTCCGAATAGATACGCAACTGAGCAACAATCAAATCTGTGTCTTCTACTTTTCTAACACTGTGCGACGCCAATTTGGAACCGCATGAAACGCAACGAAGTACAGCTATATTTTTTGATAGAAACGGTTGCTCTGTCCCACATGCAGGACATTTCGATGTTAGTCGAACATGATGTTTATCACATATCTCGACTTCTTTTACCTGCCAAATCAGTTTTAGCACGCCGTCTTCTTGCAAACAGACTGGGCAAAAACGTCGATAGGTTTTATCTGTCATGTCACGCATTGCAGTAGGATAATCTTGAGAGGTGTCAATTTGATCAACGTATTTTTCCACTGCTGATTGGAAAGTCATAGCCCGTAATTGGGGGAGAGGGACACCTACAATTCCTGATAACGCTTCGAGGTCAATAACTCGTTCAGGTAAAATATCGATTTGATGATCAGTACGTCGTCTACTACCGTTATGAACCGATGTAAGCAAGTTGTTCAAGTCCACGAAGTTCATGTGAACAACTCTTAACAGATAGCCCGTAAGAGATTCTCCACTCTTTGGCAAGGGCCTGATGGTAAATCTCGGTTTGACACTTTTTCTGCTCAAATTTATCACTCTACTCAACCACATCTTTCACGTTCCTGTTATGATGAACAATTCGTTCTTGGATATATGCCGTAATCTCAGGGGCAATTCTCCAGAGTACAGTACGCTGCGTCCCAAGTATATTATACACCGCACCAGATGTGACAACAGTGGCTGGATTGCGTGACAAGTAGTTTTCTACCTTTTCACATATCTCATCTTTCCTGCATCGAATTCTCCGCCCCCACTGAATCTGTTTTGCCTCAGCGATGAAGTCGTTGCATCCCCAATTCCGAATTGTCTCCGGACATACCCCCACAATCTCACACGCCGCCGCAATCGTGATATCGTCGTCTCGCTCCATCAAGATATCCAGCGTTTCACGAACTTTCTCTCGTTTAACGGCACTGTCTGACCGTTTTGATGGTCGGGGCCGCTTCAGTTCAATCAAAGCACGCATGACCTCCGGGTGAAATCGATAAACCAAAAACTGTTGATAACTCTCCCAGCAGTCCCACTGCTGAATAGCCTTCAATTTTGTTCCTTTGCCAGTATCGTTAAGAACTCGTTCGAGCAACGAAGTATCAACCTCAACCCGAGCACCGTTCCACTCATGAGGTTTCATCCGAGTACAAAAATAAGCTAGGCATCGGCGGATTTTATCCTCGGTGAAGCAAAGACTTCTCGCTAACGGTTTTATCCCTGTCAGTGGCACACTCACTATTCGTAGAGCCTGATATCCCTCAATAAAGTAGCTCCGCTCCTGAAGTTCCCCATCCTCATCGATTGCATATTCACACCCACATTTCGTGCAGGCTAAGTAATACAGCAACGTCTCGCCAGATTTACGCCGCTTCAACGTCGTTCCCGTTTTTACCAGAGTTCCCGGCCGCTTATATCCGTCACACCATGGTGCCAAACAAGACAATTGATCTGCCCTTCGAACCACGCCTTGTCTCACTGACTTCACAAAACTGTCCGGAACAGCTGTCTGTAGAAAGTCATTCATTGAAAGGTGATGTTTATACAGGGTATTTAACAGAAATGAAAGGTGAAGAGTCCGCTTTTGAGAGAGACTGTCTCTTGCATGCTGAAGTAGTGTATGCAATACGGATGGCAACGCCGCCTCGGCGAGTTGCCGATCAAAATATGGTTTTCGTCCACATAGCAAATAAAAAAGACGCATCGCAACCTCATCCGGTTCAATATGGTAGTTACCTGGTTCGAACAAAGTACACAACGCTTCATTTATCCAGTGCTGTTGCTCTCGTTCGGAGCCATCAATCGGTTGTGCTTGGCTTTTTATGAGCGAAAATCCGCAGTGAGGACATACGCATAGGAGTTCAACATCCCGAAAACTGGCCTGTTCCTTGCAACGAGGGCATCTATCGACGAGGAAAACGCCATGTTGAACACAGGATGTGACGGGGGCCATCTTCCATAGTAGTCGAAAATACATCGCTTCCTCCAAGCACTGAGGGCAAAACCGATATGTATCCAATATCATCCCTGACACAAAACGTGCCCGTTGAACCTCTTGACTCGCTCCGAATGTCCTCAGCAGGGGCGCGAATGTAGCATCCAGTAGCTTCGCAACCGAATGCCCTGTCAAATCCGAAAGTTGTTCCATATTCAAGACGCTTCCCGGTGTGATATCGAGAAGGCTAAAGTCAGCCCTTTGGATAGACTTTTGTTGCCACACCTTTATGCTGTTCAGCATCGTCAAAAAGGGGATTCCATTCTGGTTGGCCAGGCGACATAAATAGCTCCAAAATGACTCTCCTGGTAGGGGGTTCGGGCGAACTGTAAAGATCGTATTTCTCATGGTTAACTGCCTCCTAGAATCAACTAGGATTAATTATTGCCAATGAGTGTATAAACAATAACTAGCGTCATTCCTTGCCCACAGGGGGACTGTAGACAATTACCTTGGAGGTGTCATCACTCTAAGTCTTGCAATTGCCAAATGAAAATACAATAAGTGTCGATAATGGGAATTCGAAATAATTATTGTATTTCCTTTCGGTTAAGTAATAATTGTTATACTTTCATAATCCCATTTATCTGGGGGAAATCTTTTATGAACTTTCCGACTCTTAATATTTGGCATTGCTACAACAAGTAATTTACGCGGTCTTGTCATAGCTACATATGCAATTCGCATAAGTTCTTGGTTTAAGTCGCCATCATTTAGAATGGTCGGAGTTATTGTTTTTCCTGTTCTGCTTTCGACAATAAGTATCAGCGCATCATATGTCTCTCCTTTGACACCATGGATAGATGAAAGCGTATAATTGCTTTGATTTTTTACTTCAAAATATTGTTGCAATGGAATATTTTTAAAATAAGGCACACTCTTATCACGAGATTTTATTTTGATTGCATCATTAATTGTCCGACCATCATGTATTGAAAAGCTTGTTTCTGCAAGAATATTTCCCAAAACATTTTTCAGTTGCGCTATCCACATTTCAAGAGGCTGATTTACAGCAGGCAGTTTTGTTAATAAGTCAATCACAATATATCGCCATGACTCATAAGTCATTGATTCTTCAATATCAGATTCAATAGATATATTAATATCACGCAATTCTTTGACCGTTAAGCTGAATAATGCTTTTTCACATAATTCATAGGCCCTTTTTCTTTTTCCCAAAAACCATTCATAAGCTGCTTGAGCAAAGATTTCTACTTCTTTGCTTTTCCACAAACCTGATATATCTGTATCATCATGAATTCTGCTTCGTGTAACAATCGCGATATTACCAGGGTCATTGGCTATTTCATTTCTTTCACAGATGCCCAGAAACTTATTAATTAGTTCACTTTTACAATCTTTTTTACTTCCGTCAAACAAAAGCAATATGGGTTTTTGGTTATGGCATGCATACAATCCTCCCGCGATGCTGGGGGGTTTGCCTTCTAATGTATGTGCAAATGCCTGTGTCGCGTTGCATATTAGCTGAGAACTCCGAAAATTTGTGGATAGGGGTAATGTCGCCCAGCCTCCGTTACTCATTTTTTCTATGAAGCATTCGGGGGTAGCAGTTCTCCATTCATAGATTGATTGATCGGGATCGCCCACTAGGAACATAGATTTCATTCCAGCATTGTTGATTAAATCCAGAATGGCCATCTGCTCTATGGAAGTATCCTGCGCTTCGTCCAAAATGATTATTGGAAAACGAGCTGCAACAGCTTTAGCAATTTCAGGGTGATCTCTTAATAGCCAATAGGAAAGACCAGATACCTCGCTCTGAAATATAAATCCTTTCTTTAACAGCAACTTTTTATATTGATAACAAGGCGGTCCATAACTGCCACCAGCACAATCCACGGGATCCCTATTTCGTAGTAAAGTGCCGTTCATATCCCATCTAAACTCATGAATATTATCAACACAGCTATTTCGATGACATTCATTTCTCCAAAACCTAAAAGGAATAGATAATAAGTCTTTAATTGCTATGGTTGGTCGTTGCGGTGTGGACATCAATAAATATCCAAATCTTAATAATATATAGGTGTTTATGAAACTGTCTATTGTACCAACAAAATGTGGATACTCAATCTTAAAACCGTCAGGCATTAGCTCTTTAGTCTGTTTTTCAATTTCATTGCTTGCAACATTGGTAAATGACAAAACTGCTATGCCTTGATGTGAATGGTTCCAGCTTTGTATGTATTGTAAAAGTTTTTTTGCAACGACATGTGTTTTTCCACTTCCGGGACAAGCGCAGAGAACAACATTTCCTTCGGCTTTAAGAAAGTCTTTTTGCTCATCCGTTAATTCGTACACCCTATCATCCCTCCGGCTCTGTAATAGCATAAATAGCCTTCGCAATATATGGTGGAACAATAAACGGTTTCTCTATTTCAACACCGTTTTGTATATCTTCGATTTGCTTTTGAAGCGCTCTGCACAGCGATTGGGCCACCTGTCCTTTGCTACTATTCCTTGTACGAATAAATAACCATATTCGCAATGCTTTAGTTTCAAGCATAGTTTCTGCATTGACAAGCTCTTTCAACTTTACACCGACTTCGGGGTATTCACTATTGATTGCATCTAAAAGGTAAGGTACATTATTCAATTTCAGCGCCAATTCATACTCTAGCGTTTTAGTTGCGCCACACAATTCAACACTAATACCCGAACATAATTCACTAATATTATTGAACCGCGCTGAAGGGTTACCGTTTTTTATTTTTTCATGAATGCCATTTAGGTCATCATCAAAATCTAAGTCTTTTGCAATATATGTGGATGGATCGTCTTTATCTGTGCACCTGTCATCATCAGTTAAAATAGCAGCTTTAGCAAAGCACCTGCCTCCAGCAGGTAAGGTAAGAATTTTGGCAAATGGTCTAAATGAGGTACCATCAACATTTACCATTTCAACAGCATATTTATCAAACGGACGATTTAACATTTTTGCCATTTCGGGCAGTAGAACTGCCTCACATATACCCTCAACAAATAGTATTCCTTTTGCAAAGAACATCTGAGATTTTGTAACATCCAAGAATTTTTCTAAATAACCTTGATCTGTTTCTTCCAAATTCGCGCTTGACAGCGGATAACATCGAATAGCGTGATTATCTTCAAACAAAAGGTTTATTGAGTTAATGCCGATTCTTGATACAAGGGTTGGAGAATGTGAAGTATAAATCACCTGTATTGATGATGAAGAATTCCTATGTTTGCGTTCGAAAAAGCTATGTATCAGTTCCTGTAGTTGCGGATGTAAATGGGCCTCCGGCTCTTCAATCGTGAATAGGTTGAGATGAATTCCACTTTTATTTAATGACATATCGCCTAATACAGCCGACATAAACAGCAGATTATTGTACCCTAAGCCATTCTGATGTAGCTCGAACGAGTATCGCATCAGAGATGAGAGCGATAACGATAGTTCTTCACTAATACCGGCTCCGCTTTGAAGAAAACTATTTATGTCTAGATATATCCCGCCATCTGTATTTTGCACCAGTTTTGATAATGGTTTGACCGTGCAAATGTCACATAACGTGGCATAATGAGGATAATCTTCTCCAACAAAGAACCATCTTGGAACAATCCATGATCTTAATGAAGAAGCTATTGACTCAAATTTCGGTTCGACAAGGCCAATATCAATCTGCTGATGGAGCAATTCTTGTTCAATGTCCAAAAGATTTGAATTAATAATCTCCTTGGTCTTTTTGATCGGTTCTTTCGCAAGAATCGCCTTGTTAGCTTTTAATAGTTCGTCAACTAATTCAGTTTTTGCCGCTTCATCTGTTGTAATGGCGCTTAAAAGATTCGCTAATTTGCTGGTGCGTGAGGGACGCATTTCATTTTCTGCATCTCGTAACGCGCCTAAGAAGGCAATATTCATAGCATCAAAAGTTTCGGGGGAAAGGGGGTTGCCCTCCGTTTTTCCGCCCCATGCTTTATACTTTACTTTTTCTATACCACTAGGTGTCATCGCAGTATAAAAACGCAGATGGAATTCGCCTGTTGTAGGACTTTCCGGGTTCCATATCTCAATCAGAAACGTCGGTACCTCATCAAGGTATATATCAAACTGGGCCGTTTCTGATCTCTCGCCTTTGTTATTAATAAATAAATCTGATTTTGTGAAATAAATGTCCTTGCTATAAGGAACCGTCGAGAATGCAATTCGTATTGCATCTATAAGTGCTGATTTACCACTGTTATTTTCACCAATAATTGCATTTACACCCTTGTTAAAGATTACTTCTATACCATGATCATCGAAAACACGGAAATTCTTAATAGATATTTTCCTCAAATACATTTCATCATCCCCTAAATATGAATAAAAGCATATAAGTAAATTCTGATGCACTTTTAAGAAATCTTAAAATTTAACAATGTTGCCCACATTTTTCGGCATTCAGTTTATTAACTACGCAATTCAATTAAATTAAATTAAATTAACATTATTAGCCTTCATTCTAGTTTGTCTCAACTGCTATTTATAAACAAAATGACTACTGACTGACCAATACATATTTAAGCATTAAACGAAAGGCAAATAAAGCAATTATTTTAGAATCAAAAGCCAATTTTTTAACCTCTCATAATTCATTCGACATCAATCCTTATTTTCCTACCAAATTTTATATAATTCAACAAATATTTAGATATTAACTATACCATTTGGTAAACCTCCAATTCATAGATATATATTATATACATGAATATCCACCGAACCTGAAAGTAACACAATCCAACTGGAGTGAGCAACCCCAACACGCCTTGACTCGTCTGATAAAGCAGTTCAGAAAAATGCACACATAAATCCCCTAGCCCCTAAGGCTCTGGAGGATTTATGTGTGCCCCGGTTTTTCAAATCACAGAACTCTTCGTCGCACTCATCAAATCTGAGCAGCTTGACAGCCGGAGATATCGCGGATGATATTAAGGATTTGATATAATAATTATTGTACTTCCTTTCAGCCATATCCTGTTCCCCGTCTGAGGGTGCCTTTGGATATAAGTTAATTCTCTAATACACCACCGGGTTGGCTTTTTGAAGTATTCTCCAGGTCGTTTCAAGAGGCAAAGCCGGTTCATTCATCAACTTCATCTCGGACAGATATTGTTTGCGCCAAACGGATTGATAATTTTTCAACCAAGTTGTCACGCATTTTTTGCGGTTGCCAGCTCTTCTACCATTTCGAAGGCCCTTAAAGGAATAATAGTCGTGGGCTGTACGATAAATTAAGCTGCCATGGTTTTCATACCATAATGCTATACCTGTCAACCAATTGTCAATAATATCGGTCCTATTGGGTTTCGTGCAAATTTGTACTATTCCTTTTTCTAGAAGAGATAGGCAGCTGTCTGTTTTAGCACAAATATAACTCAAAGCCGTCCTCCAGTCCTTTTCTTCCAGATCAATCCGGTATGGTAAGTCTTTAGGAGCAGGAGCTAACCCGAGATCATTCTGTAAAAATGATATAAATTTCTGAAATTGATAATTGTCTGCAGAGAACTGATCAGAGATATTATGACAAAAAATGGACCGAAGATCACAGATCAGACTAATGTGACGGGCGATTCGTGTCAGGTCTGCCTCGGAAATCAAACCATCCCGAGACATGACTTGCAGCAGACTGTAATGATCTCCGCGGTCAATAAAATGAGCACAGTCTCGAAATAATCCGTAAACGTTTGTTACAGCACACCAAAAAACATATTCCGGGGCACTATCGGACAAATGTTTCGGGGCGTAGTAAGCCGCAATAAAAAGCCGGGGATCAATATTTTTGTTAATAAATTCATTTATTTTAGAGATAGGTTCCGTATTGAAAGCTACAGAGCCCGCACAGATATTAGTCATAGTCATGTTCTGCTCCTCCCTTTAGCTTCAAGCCTCGATAGGTACCAATGCCCATAAACCCTATCCCCAGTTGGAGGTCTTTATAGAACTGACCTTTTTCCCGCCTTGTATTATTCTTCATGTTATATTTATGATAATAAATGCCTTCCCGGTTTTTATTATACGCTTTGCGTATTTTATATATTTTAATGTAGCCTTTCTCTTCCGAAGGATCTGTACTCTCTACAAACTCACCCTCATATTCTTTGGGAATTCCTTGTTCTTTGCAGAGGATATGTCTGACTTTAATTCGGTTTTCAAAGTACCAGTTATCGGTTTTTTCCCTGATAATACCAATGATGTCCAGACAACTTTTAAATTCATCCAGTTGAGCGTAACACAGGGCCAAAACGTATAAAGCTGTATGCGCAGCATAATAATCAACCTGATTACTGTCATAAAACATCCGTTTAAATTGCTGGCAAATAGAAAGTAAATCTTTCCACCCATCTTCATTAATTCTGGTGAACTGCTCTAACCGGCAAAAAATAGGCTCTCGATTATAGATTAACCACTTTAGGCGAAGTCTTAATTCCTGACAGCCCGGATTGATTGCGGTGATACTTGCGTACGAGGGATTCTCAAGCAATTCACTGCAAATCTTTTGGCATACATCTACTTGGGTCTCATTTATAAGTTCTTTAGCTTTATAAACATCAATTCCCGCAGTTGTCAGCTGATGTCTTGCTTTAAGATAGATACCGGCGGTGGAACCTCGCTCCAGTAATTCATCAAAATACTCCGTCACTTTAGCCTGATTCACCCATTCATAAAGCTTACTGGCCGGATCGTAAAAGAAATGATCAGATGATATTTCGGGATGTTCACTCCTGACACGATCGATGATCTCACAAACTTTGGCTAGTAAATCCACACGGTCAGCTTCATTTTTTAATTGTTTGTATTCATGCTGGGAAGCCCAGAGTAGTGCAGAATAAGCATAGGAGCTATCTGGGTTGTTTGAAATTACAGACATCGCATCGTCCTGGGCCCTTTTGCACTCGGTTAGGTCTCCGTCCGGTAGTATATCACAAAGCCGGATCCGGCTGTTGGTGAGCTCGATAGTAATGGTGTTGTACATCACAACACTATAACCGCTTTTGCCCAATCGGCTCTTTTCCAGTTCCCCAATCCGAATCGCTTCTTTCAGAGTATTGATCACAGCCTCCCGTTCCAATTCTTTTTTTTCCGATTTGCTGTACACCCTATAGCCATGCTCCCTCATATAGACTATCTCTTGCAGAGTCAGGCGGGCATTGCCTCCGGATTCCTCTCTGAACTTTGACAGAGCGTTGATGATGTTCGGATAATACTCGGCATATTTTTCATTTTTATTTGAATTATTGGGTCCAACCAGGTACAACAAATCTGTGATCAATTTCACTTCTGCATCGTGATTATATTCATCATGGCTCCGAACCAAGATGATCATATCGGCAATAAAATCAATTTCCATTTTTTCCGAAACATTATAGGCACGCAGCAGCATTTCAGCTTCCAGCTTAGTCCTGATTCTAAAACAGTAATCCCCATATTCCAAGTCGTCAAAACCAAAGAAAGGGATTTTGACAATATACTTGATTACAGTGTAATCGACCAAAGGCAATAATCGGTATGCAAGGTCACTTGGGATGGAAAGATGAAATTTGCTGCAAATAGCCGTTGTAATTAACAGTTTATCAATATTTGCTTTCAGTTCGGCTTCGTTCGCTTGCCTTAAGCTCTCTCTATCAATATTCACCTTAATATTTTCAAAAGCCTGGGCAATTACAGTTTTCGTGAATGTCTCCGGGTGTTCTCGCTGAATAAGGTCGATAACACCCTTAATTGTATCAATAGCCTCACGCTGAATCCCGTTTTCCAAAGGTGTGCGCACTTCGTAAAATATTTGGTATAAGAGAGTCATCAGGTTGCGGTTAACATCCTTGGAATTTGTAATTTTCTGCATAAAATAATCAATATCTTCAGCAGACATTCTCGCTTTACGCCTTAGAATAGTACGAAAACTTTTTACTTCATCGATCTTTTCATCACCTGAAATTTGTAATTCGAGATTCGTTTCGATGCGAAAGAAAGGAAGCTCTTTTTTCCTGTTGCCATTATATTGCTTCATATCATAAGTCAGATCATCATCATAAGAGGTAAACACTAGATGCACATTCCGTCCGCGGTTCTTGATCTTATTGAAGAGATTCGTACATTTTTCTCGGTCCCGTATGCTGGCAGCAGACAAGTCCCAGATAATAAGCGTAGATCCGGCGTCAAGTTTGTCTAACTCTTCCAGTAAAGTGAGCAGTTGCTCATACTGCGGTGATTTTATGGTCTGAATGTCTCCATTCTGTTTTTTTTGATCTGAACTGAAATCAATATCGCGGTTGTTGATATAGATAACGGGAAATTTCTTTTGCATAAACACTTTATAAGCCAGATTTCCCATAGCAATCGATTTACCGGCTCCGGATTGCCCGAACAAACCTAACGGTTTTTGGTTGGGATTTCCCGGATTCTCCAAAGCGCTTACCGTATCTGTAAATAATTTTTTTTCGAAAACACGCTCCAGATTAAATCCGTTGGCATAACCGTACCATTGAGGAACATAAGCACTCTCTTTTAAGAAGGTGTAAAAATAGTTCTCATACAAATAAGGCGGGACTTGAGTTCCATTGACTTCTTCAATATTAAGAAGCTTGGCAAAACGACTGACCTCGAACAGCACCCTTTTATCCAGTAATACCAATTTTCCGTTAATATAAAAATGAATCTGATTCGGATCCTCAGTTTGGTAATAATAATCTTCCTCAGTTATATCATCACTGTCGGGTAAATATTCAGAAAAGAAGTCCGAAATACTTTCGTTTAGGCGACTGAACTCTTTCTGTTCGGAGATCTCTGCTATTTCCGTACCTTTTAACGCTTCGAACTCAAAAATAACGACACTTTGGCGGCGCGAGAGATCGAGCAAATCGCAAAGTTTTTCAATGGATAATTTATCATTTTCACTAAATCCAGCTATAAATAAATAGCCAAAGTTAGGGATCAGTTTCGGAATTTTGTTTAACAGGCTAAACGCCATCGTTTGTTCTGTACGGGGGGACCTGTTTCTTTCAGAATCCTCCAAGCCAAATAGACGGACAATTTTTAAGTTTTTCTTGTCCAAAGCATTACTAGTCAATTGAGTTTCTTCAAGAATATTTCTAGTCATGCGATTCGAATTATTAAAGACCGTAGAAAGGCTTAAATCGTTTTTCGAAGTAAAAATGCAGCTCCATGGTAAGTTCAGGATCTTTTGATTCTCCGCCTTTTCAGAGTCAAAATTCTGACCCAGGAAAAGTATATAAGGTTCTGTTGCTATGTTTTGCAAAATATCACTTGCTTTTAATGATTCCATGAAGTAAAAATCTCCTTCCCAGCATAAGTGGTCTGATTTGCGCTCCATTACTAATTCACTTTCGCTAAACACTACAATCACAATTAAATTGGAATTAAAATTTCTAAAAGTGTAAATAATCGTTGGCATATAATGCATTTTACACCTTAAAGTTATTACTTATTATTCGCCAGATACTAATATTTACCTCCCAATTATGTTATTTTTTTTGGAAAATTATAGTGATTTTTGATTTTCTTCTTACAAAAATCAAATTATCGAAGGCTGTAAAGCCTTGTTCGGAATTTAAAACTTCATATAACAACGACAATAGGTGAATCTGCTCGCCCTTAACAATCAGCCCCCTAGCGACTAGGGGGAAGCCCCGCCGGAAAAACACAAATGATGCTGGGAATTATTAGGAAGCAAACTCTTTGTAATAAAATAATTAGATATACTGCGAAAGGCTTAAGTCTTGTGCGTTTTACGTGTCTATTCAATCGGGATAGGTTCAACCGTCTTTCGAGATACCGCCGAAATTTCACGATGGTTTGTCACGTCTCGTAAGTTTCTGCTTTATTTAGCAGTTCTAGGAACTTCTCCTCAGACTCACCAGACACGTACTTTTTTCCAACGAAAAGAGCACTTACAAAGAGCTCTGGATCGGACAGCTCCTCTAATTCATGTTCATCACTTAACATGATACGATACGCCCGTTGCAAAACTGGAGTGAGCGACCCCAACACCCCTTGACTCATCTGATAAAGCAGTTCAGGAATATGCAAACTAGAATCCCCCAGTCCCAAAGGCTCTGGAGGATTTATGTGTGCCTCAATTTTGGTCAACAAATCACAGAACTCCTCGTCGCACTTATCAAATCTGGACAGCTTGACGGCCGGAAACCTACGGAAATATTGAAAGTTGATTTCAGTCAACTGTTTGGTTGCGGTCGTTCCAGAACAAACCACGGAAATGTTGCCGATATTGGTCAGACTCTTGATTGCCTCCATCGCTTCAATTGGTTTGACACTTCGGGAGGTCAAGATGTAATCCATCTCGTCAAGGATCAACATTTCAACACGCTGCTGCTCGATGAGGGACAATGCCTGCCGCTTTACGTCGCCAACCCGTACACCGGCCAGTTGCGGAGCGCCCAAGGCTCTTACAATGTGCTGGTAAAACTCACTCATCGTAAATGGTTGAGGCAAGTCGGTGTAAATTACGGGACGAATGTCATACTCTGTCCCGTCTTCATCCACCTCGACATATCCCGGATTCGCCACAGCATACCTACGCAACATAGTCGATTTTCCAACACCAGACTCTCCGTAGAGAAACAAATGCCTTGGAGTGTACGACTCACGGTCCATATCCTTTTCCGGCCGAAGCGAGTCCAACTCTGTCCAGATTTCTCGATACCTGAGATGCTCAATATTGAGGCTCATAACTCGTTGCCGCAGTATATTTTTGGCCTCTGTATTATTCATGCTTCATCCGCTCCTTCTTTTCGCCTTTTTGCCGCCAATTTCACGGCGTCCGCAAGTTGCTCCAAAGATGGTGCGTGTTTCAGTGGATTTACAGGCTGCGGTTGTCCAACCGTAATCTCCATGTTGGCACGTTTCGCCATTTGCCGTGCCTTTCGTCCAGTCTTGATCTTCTCTTGAATCCGCTGTTGTAACTTTACTTTCGCATGTCTGACCATTTTTGTGCCGGGAATCTTATTTGCCTTTTTCGCAGCTTCCTCTTTTGAAATCTCACGGATGAGCTTATAGGTATACGCATTCATACCCTTTAACTCTTCAGCAGAGGGCAATACCGCCGGAACTTCGACATATTCGGTGGAATTCGGTGGTAGAATGTAAATCCATGAGATGTCATCGATATCATATTTGACTTTATATTTGGTGGTTCTCGGACCAATCAGCTGAGAAAGCTTGTCCAACTTATACAGTCGGTTGTCCAGCCGTACTCCATCACGTGTATATGGTTTCATCACCACCGGCAAAAGCTCAATGGCATACGCCTCTTCGTCCTCAGGGCTTATAAAGTCTGGATATCCAACCTTTTTAAGCCCATCCACAAACCTTGTAATTGGTCGGTCTGCATTTAGAGGAAGTCCTTGATGAGGACTCATGTGATAGTGGTCAACAATATACATTGTCAGAAGTTCACGTATGTCTTCGAGTGTAAAGACGGCTTCCTCGTCAGGTTTGTATTCGCCAAGATCGGATACATTGCTCTTCCTGGTTCCATCGAGCCTATGTATCAGTTTTGAATTCAGGGTGCCGAAAAGCCTCTCAATAGCAGCGCCGTACTCTGGCGTTTTTCTCGGCCGATATCGAACATTTGATTTGAGGGTTTCGTGTATCATACGTCTTACAGCTACGCCACGGAACTCTTTGCCGTTATCAAGTAAAATGACCGTAGGTATTCCAAATACCTCCCATTCGTTAAACAGGCCGTATTTTTCCTTAACGCTCTTGAAAGAAATGCCGTGTTGAATGGCCTTACGTACGACATTCGCTGATGGTGGCTCGAAAGAGACGTACATGCACCACACCATCCGACTATACACGTCAATTCCCAATGTAATCCATGGGCGACCGATTACGAGTCCGGAATTCCCGTCAATCACATCTATGTCCAGTTCAGTGTGGTCAATTTCAACAATGTGAAGCGGATATTGCGCCTTTTCGTTGGAAAATCCTCTTATTAGGTCATCGTATTTCTTTGCCGCTTTATTGCCATCACGCATTCTCACTTTGATTTGCGGATCAATTCTATCCAGCAGCTTCAACATGGTGATACGCTTTGGCTCCTCGATCCCTTGTCGTGTACATCGAAGTGCAACAGATTCGTAGAAAGCCTGTTTCGTCATCCGTTTTAAGTTGAGGAATTCCTTCTCAATTACTTCCTTGATGATGGGGATGTACTTCTCGTCTATTCGGACATCGAGCACTTGAAGAACCTCGTCGGGCTTCTTAGGGTGACAGATGATCAGTTGTTTATTATCGCTCCGAGACACATAGCCATCGCCAGCTCGGCTGATTAGTCCCTCTTCTCCACGTTTCTCTGCTTCACTTTCCGCCTTTCTGTACGCTGCCAGCAATCGTTTAATGTTTCTTACTGAGGCTCCCTTTGTCTTATCACCATCTTCACCAATGGTTGAATATCTCTGCGAAATTTTGCGAATTAACTCTTCTTGAGTCAATTCGTTAAACGTTTGTCCATCGGAAAGATAATCGTTGTGGTACATCATAAATTCATACATTGCCCGGATATCATGCCGCTTAACTCGTTCCAGGACAAGCAGCGGCCTGATTGTTTCGAGACGTTCCGACACCTTTTTCCGCTGTACCTCGGCTAGGCCATCCAGCAACGACATAAACTTAATGTTGTCCTTATCAATTTCTTTCAGCATGGTTTTACCAGCTTTGAACGAGGGATTGGTCACCAGCTCTACAAAGTTAATTTCAATAGACTCGCCATCTCCTTCGACCCTTTTGATAACAACGTTAGGTGGGGAAATGGAGAGCACGACGTACTTCCGGCCAAAGTAGATAAGTTCCGCATTTAGTTTGAGCTCGTTAAAAGTCATACCTCTTCCTCCTGTCCAATTTGTAAAAAGAGCTGATTCGTCTCAGACAAGATTCGGACCGTTGAGTATTCGGTGATAGGTTCATCGATGTTGACCCACAAATATCCCGTGGCAATGAGGTGGTAAATCACCGGCAAAACAAGCAGAGGGTCATATTGCGGTATGAAGCTCTGGAAAAGTTCAGTTATGGAGGCCTCTCCGACGAAGCGAAGTTTGGATATGACTTGGGGGGAATAGCTGTGAAACCATTTACGGGTCTTTGTGAATCCAGCCAGGAGATCAATATTCATGGAGACTACTTTCGGCAGTGACTTCGGGTAAATTACAGTGTAACCCCAGCCACGTGATGCTGCATATTTTTCACAAGCTTTGTTAATGATTTTGAGCTTTTTATCTGAGTTATTAGGGGATTCTTTGATCTGATAAAGGTGGGGAATAGAGCCTTCACGAAAAACGAGAACATCAGATACATGTAACCAGCTTTTGAGGTTTCCGACGTCATCAGTGTACGGCACATTAATTTGTACAGGTTGAACGTAGTATCGAACTGTGTTTGTATCCAGTTCGAGCAGAGAGTAAAATGCCCATTCGTTAAGTGACTCGTACTCTACAACGACATTCATCATGTGACTGTGAAATGCCCCAATCACATGAGGGCGTTTTCGGCTACCTTTGTTGTCCACCTTCCTTTTCGGCGCAAATTCAACATTTTCTTTTTCCCATGACTTTCCGATCCAGTGCATGACGGGCCTCCTCGCAGGTACATTGACACGAATTATGCCATTTGTTAAGACGTAATTTGCTTGAACTTCCGGATATAATGTGTTACAAACAGGAAAACTATACATGCTCCAGAAAGGAAAGCACAAGTATAGAAAAATCCCGCCACGGCAGCCATTATACCATGACGGGAAACAAAATTCAGTGCCATTTTTAGTTATATATGAGTGTCAAAATTAAATATCTTTTATGCCACTTGTAAGTATAACTCACAAACGCCTTAAATTACAATCGCTGCCTACTCCACCGTAACGCTCTTCGCTAAATTCCTTGGCTTATCAACGTCACATCCTCTGGCAACGGACACATAATACGACAGTAGTTGCAGCGGAATAACAGTCAGGATTGGAGCCAACTCATCCATCGTTTCCGGAATGTAGATCACATGATCGACGGATTTCGCCAAACTAGTGTTTCCCTTATACGTAAGCCCGATCACTCGAGCATCCCGAGCTTTCACCTCTTTAACGTTAGAAATAGTCTTATCGTAGACATCTCGTTGCGTTGCCAAAGCAATGACGGGCGTATTCTCTGTAATGAGCGCTAAGGTACCATGTTTTAACTCCCCAGCAGCATAGGCTTCGGCATGGATATAGGAAATTTCCTTCATCTTCAGGGAGCCTTCCATAGCTACTGCCCAGTCTAAAGAGCGGCCGATGAAGAAGGCATCTTCCACGTCAACAAACGATTTCGCTAACTCTTTAATAAGGCTCTCCTGATCCAGAATTTCCTGGGCTTGCGCAGGAATCTTCTTCAGAGCGGTGATAATCTCTCCGATTTTTTCTGAAGGCAAGGTCCCTTTGACCTGGGCGAGATAGAGTCCGAGTAGAACCATTCCTTCCAGTTGGGTTGTGTAGGCTTTCGTTGAAGCGACTGCAATCTCAGGGCCTGCCCAGGTGAAGATCACATCATGAGCTTCTCGGGATACCGTGCTGCCAACTACATTCGTTACGGCAACCACTCGAGCTCCGCGGTTTTTAGCTTCTCGCAGCGCAGCCAGGGTATCCGCCGTTTCTCCGGACTGACTGATCACCACAACGAGAGTATGCTCGTCAATCAGCGGGGAGCGATAGCGAAACTCAGAGGCAATGTCCACTTCCACCGGAAGATGAGCCCAACGCTCAATTAATGTCTTGCCAACCAGACCGGCATGCCATGCCGTACCACAAGCGACGATATACACTTTATTAATTTGAGCGAGTTGTTCAAGGGTTAAGTCTACTTCTTCAAGAACAACTTTCTCATTTTTCAACCGCCCCAGCATCGTAGCTTGCAAAGCATGGGGTTGTTCATTAATTTCCTTGAGCATGAAATGCTCGTATCCACCTTTTTCTGCAGCCACGGCATCCCACTTCACATCATAAACTTCTTTAGCTCGAGGGGTTCCTTGGAAATCCGTGACGTTTACACCTTCTCCGGTAATAACCACCATCTCGCCATCGTCTAAGATGTAGACTTTTCGCGTATAGTTTAAGATTGCTGTGATGTCACTGGCCACAAAGAACTCCTCGTCTCCGAGACCCACGACCATTGGACTGTCTTTGCGGGCAGCAACCAGCTTATCAGGTCCCTTGCAGCTTAGAACTACCATCGCATAAGACCCGCGAATCGTTGCTAAGACTTTACGCACGGCCCCCTCGAGATCTCCATCATAACAGTCTTCAAGTAAATGGGCCAAAACTTCTGTATCTGTTTCAGAAACAAAATTGTGTCCTTTTTCGATGAGCGCATCTTTTAATTCCAGATAATTCTCTATAATTCCATTATGCACTACGGCAAAATCTTGATTGCAATCGTGATGCGGGTGAGCATTGACGTGAGAAGGACGGCCATGTGTCGCCCAACGGGTATGTCCGATCCCTATGTAAGACTGGGAATAGTCCGCTCCGAGTTCTTCATCCAGAGCAACTAACTTGCCAACACTTTTGGAAACTACGATTTTCCCATGATCTAAGACAGCTACGCCTGCTGAATCATACCCTCGATACTCTAGTTTTTTTAAGCCATTCACCAAAATCGGAATAGCCACCTGTTTCCCTATATATCCTACGATGCCACACATTTGCATTTCCTCCTAATATTGTCTTTCGATTTACAATTCATCTCACTAAAGGCCTTGGCATTCAAAAATTTTGGTTCGTTTAATTCAAATCGCAACAGATAATAAAAATAAAAGCCGCCCAGACCTGGACGACTTGTTGATTCAGATTTTAGGCAATACAACAAGGGGGGCAAAATGAATAGACAATCCCCTTGTCTTGTTAGCTTACTCTTTGTCCCGGAAATTACTCTCCGGTTTTAAACAAGCTTTACGGTGACAAGCCACCGAGAGGGATCCGCCGAATCGTTCGATAACCCTCTTCCTCGTCGACCTTAAATTAGGCAAACCCTTTAAGGCCCTGGCGCTCAAACTTTAGTGCCCTTTCTGAAACAACCGTCCAACTTTGAGTACATCTTTATAGCTTATCGTTTTGCACGTTCACCTCTTTCTCTCTCTAAAAATAAGTTCATGTGCACATTTTCACCATGTTGGTTAATTTAACTTATGCACATGAACCATTATACGCGAATTCTGAGAGTTATCCAATAGTATTATTTATTCGTCGCACTGCACAATGATGTCAATAATTCCTTGGGCCAATTCCTTTAGTTTTTGTTGGTCAGGGCCTTCAACCATCACTCGGATCAACGGCTCTGTCCCAGAGGGACGTACCAACACTCTGCCTCGGTCACCGAGAGCTTCCTCAGCTTGTTTCACTTTCCCGAGCACTCTCTCATCCTGCATTAACCGGTCCTTATGGTGGACCTTAGCATTAAGGAGCACCTGAGGTAAGCGCAGCATTTGAGCAGCGAGCACGGAGAGTTGAACCTGCCTTTCCTTGATAACGGCTAACAAATGCAGGGCTGTCAATAATCCGTCCCCGGTTGTGTTGTGGTCAAGGAAAATAATATGTCCGGACTGTTCCCCGCCAATCTTCGCACCGGTTCTGAGCAATTCTTCCATGACATAGCGGTCCCCGACTCGCGTCTCAAAAATCTTGATTTTTGCTTCTTTTAGGGCAAGGTGTAAGCCTAAGTTACTCATGACGGTTACAACAACTGCATTTTCGGCTAAAGTACCTTTCTCTTTTCGGGCTAAGGCACAAATAAGCATGATAAAATCCCCGTCTAAAATCGTCCCTTGTTCATCCACAACAATGAGACGGTCGGCATCCCCATCCATCGCTAGCCCCAGATCAGCGTGATGTTCTAATACTGCCCGCTGTAATTGTTCAGGGTGCGTCGAACCGCAGCTGGCATTAATGTTCACCCCGTCCGGAGTATTACAAATAGGGATAACTTCTACGCCAAATTCTCGCAAGACCTCGGGGCCTACATAGGATGCTGCTCCATTCGCACAATCCAAAACGACCTTAAGCCCATCCAAACGTCCCACGGTACCTTTTAAGAAATCCATATAACGACGCCCCGCATCGTTGATTTCAATCACCCGTCCAATTTCACCGCCAATTGGAACTTCCCAAGGCTTTTCCTCACTTAATACAATACTTTCGATTTCATCTTCGATGGCATCCGGCAATTTGTACCCTGTCGAATCAAAAAATTTAATTCCGTTATCTTGAACCGGGTTATGGGACGCCGAAATCACAACGCCGGCACTAACATCAAGGGTTCGAGTTAACAGGGCAATTCCCGGAGTTGGTAAGACACCAACCCGCAAAACATCCGCTCCGACAGAACAAATTCCGGCGATTAGTGCCGCTTCAAGCATATCCCCAGAAATCCGGGTATCTTTGCCAATCACAATTCTAGGGTGTGGATGCTCCTTGCTTAGTACGTAAGCACCTGCCTGCCCAAGGCGAAAAGCGAGATCTGATGTCAGCTGACTGTTGGCCACGCCGCGTACCCCATCTGTGCCAAAGAGACGACCCAAGTCTTTGCCCTCCTTTTATCTCTAGTTTATTTGTCATTCACCAAAATGTTTACAATCGTAAATATAACATGAACGTTTCTATTTTACTCTACCTTGGCATATTGCGCCATAAGATATTCTGCCATTCTTAACCCATCAACTGCAGCACTCGTAATTCCCCCAGCATATCCGGCTCCTTCACCCGCTGGATAAAGCCCTGCTAAGTTTAAGGATTCCCCTTGATCATTGCGCACAATCCGGATAGGAGAACTTGTCCGTGTCTCTATTCCGGTCAAGGTCGCCTTTTCCCCGGCAAACCCTTTGATTTTCCCATTAAAAACCCGAAGTGCTCGATCCAACACATCTCCTACTGAAGTCGGGAGCACGGAATGTAACTCACAAGGCACAATACCGGGTGTATAACTCGCTAACAAGTCAAAGTGGTCTGATACACGTCCTGCCAAGAAATCTGTGACTTTCTGAGCTGGAGCGTGATAATTTTCCCCGCCTGCCAGAAACGCTTTATGTTCCCATTCTCTTTGAAATTCAAGACCGGCCAGTGGATGTTCTGACGAAAAGTCATCCGCGCCGACGGTCACGACAATTGCACTGTTGGCAACGTTCGTATCCCGAGCATATCCGCTCATGCCGTTCGTGACAACCCCTCCTTCTTCCGAAGCTGCTGCCACGACCTTTCCTCCGGGGCACATACAAAAAGCGTAAGCCCCTCGGCCCGTCCTCACATCTTGATAAGTCAGCTGATAATCTGCCGGGCCGACTTGAGAATGTTCCTCGACTCCATATTGGGACAGATTGATCAGAGACTGGGGATGTTCCACCCGCAGACCGATGGCGAACGCTTTTTTCTCAATTGTCACGTTCATAGCATACAAGAAGGTATAAACATCCCTAGCGCTGTGCCCGATGGCGAGAATAACCGCTTCGGCGGGAATTTCTTCCTGACCATTAACGATCACCCTTTGCATTACGCCCGACTCCTCTATTAACCCGGTTACTTTCGCTCGAAAACGGATTTCACCGCCCAAAGTCTTGATTTCTTCTCGAATCCCTTTGACTACACTTTTAAGGATATCTGTTCCGATGTGCGGCTTAGCTAAGTATTGAATCTCTGCTGGAGCACCGTGCTTGACGAACGTCTCTAAAACATCTGAAATCCGTCGATCCTGAATCCGGGTAGTGAGTTTACCGTCCGAGAAAGTCCCTGCCCCGCCTTCGCCAAACTGGACATTGCTCTCAGTATCTAACTCACCCCTATCCCAAAATCCCTGCACTTTTCGAGTGCGTTCCTCGACCGAATCTCCTCGTTCAAGAACAAGTGGCGCATACCCTCTTTTCGCTAAGGCTAAGGCTGCGAAATACCCTGCCGGTCCGGATCCAATCACCACAGGACGAGATTTAAGTGTCTTACTGGGCCTGGGCCATATTACAGGAACCTCCAGCGGAGCTTCCTTAAGCCCAGGAACCCGTGCTAAAACACGGCTCACCTCCGTGCTTGGAACGTCAAGAGAAAACTGAATCGTATAGACAAAAACGAGATGGGGTTTTTTACGGGCATCCAAGGAACGACGTAGGAAACGCAGACTGCTAAGGCATTGCTCCGGTACTTTTAACTTGCGCGCCATTGTAGCCATTAACAAGGCATCTTCTTCCACTGGGATTCTCAAATTTGTCCATAATAGATTCACTTAAGCTATTCTCCTTTTGCGGCATGGGCTTTAAGGCTATACCCCACTTGCGGTGTTGTCAGCATCGTTACACCTGGAGGAAGTTGCCAGTAAACTTTAGTATCGGTATAGCTTCCGGCTGCCTGGCCGGAGGCGTCAACCCAGAGTTTAATCTGATCAGCTGTTAAATTTTTTATGCTATCGGAAAGACCCTCAACAACAATATCCTGAGGCGGAACAGATTGATCAATATCAAGGTCTGTCCCAAGATTTCGGATTTGAACCGCTACGCCGGAGATATCCTTTTGAACAGCTCCTGGCCCAATCTGGGCAATAACGCTCAAATTAGTCCCTTCCAGAAAGGAAATCCCTGGCGGTAATGCTACTTTTTCATTCGGGATCAGAAACGTCTTATCGTCCGTAAGGTTACTAATGTCCACCGGACCAAGATTCAAGGAATCAAATCCATTCAAAGCCTGCGTGGTTCCTAAAACCTGCACGCTGGCTGGAGAGGCAACTAAGGAAAGTAAGATCTTCCCTTGGGCTGGTGTCCCGCTGCTTGTCACTTTAATGGGAATCATCTTCGACGATAGCCCCTTCGCCATCACTGGGGCAATCACATCCACGCTGCTCGGATAAGCACTTAAAATATCCGCGCTCGGGTCCGGTCCCAAAATGATTGTGCCCTCTTTATCTCGAAAACTTACCGGCCGGGTAACTTGTATCGTATCATTGGCAGCAGTCGCGCTGATTTCCACGGTCACTTTGTCTAGTTCACCGAGAATCGAACTAGGTCCACGCACATTGACCACTGAAGGTTTAGCATAAGGGGTACCCACCTGAAATCCATCGGCAGGATTACCGGTAATGACGACCCCGACCGGGACTGTCTTCTCCTGAACGGTATCCAAAGTTAATTGCAGGTTAGCTGGCTGCACGTCAACCACATTAGTACCTGTCGGGGAGTTTACTTTAATGACATAGGTATGTTCCCCTGGAGCTCCACTCGCAAGATCAATCTGGGCATATAAATCCTTAATGTTGGCACTGGGGTTGATTCCTTGCAAACGAACACGAACTGAAGGCAGCCGGGTCATAAGGACCATATTTTGAGGTACTCCACTGGCCACAAGTGGAATCGTAAGCGTTTGATCACCGATCAGCGCATCGGTTGAAGCTTGGTTCATCACAAAAAGCCAAAAAAGGATCGCAAAAAGGAACGAAATTACCTTAACACCGAGGTTGCGCCGAAACATCTTATGCATGGGCTACCACCTCCAAAAGGGAATCATCGATAAGGAAGTACTCTTTATTTCTAGCTCCCTCAGCAACAATTCACGCAACATTTTATCATCCATAAAGCGGGTAAGCGTTCCATCAATTCCGACAGAAATAGCCCCTGTTTCCTCTGAGACAACAATAGCCAAGGAATCGGTAATTTCCGTCAACCCCAAAGCTGCCCGGTGACGTGTGCCCAAGTCCTTTTGGATATTGGGATTGACGGATAACGGGAGAAAGCACCCCGCCGCTGCCACACGATCCTGCCGAATAATCACAGCTCCGTCATGCAGCGGTGTATTGGGAATAAATATATTGACCAGGAATTCAGACGAAACCATCCCATCAATCTTAATCCCCGTTTCGACAAAATCTTGAACACCCGTTTTCCGTTCGATCACAATCAAGGCTCCGATGCGATTCTTGGAAAGAACTTGCGTGCAACGCACTAATTCTTCTACGACTTGTTCCAAATTATCCTCTCCGGGGGCTAAGGGGTGACGAGTAAAAAAGCTTCCTCGCCCTAGTTGCTCCAACGCTTTTCTGAGCTCGGGCTGAAAAACAACAGGGATTGCTATGACGAACATCTGTAATAGTTTATCCAATAACCAGCTAAGGGCTTTCAGCTGAAAATATTTGGCAAACAAAGAGACGATCAGTAGCACCATCACTCCCTTGACCAACTGCACAGCACGTGTACGTTTAATGAGCATGTAAAATTGGTAGAAGACCAATGTCACAACGATGATATCAATAGCGCTCAGTATGCCAAAATTACGAAATTGAGATAAGAATTCTGCCACAGTCTCCCCCCCTTTTTGAGCACCTAAACCTACGTCACAAACTCCTTCTACCTATGATTAATTCTCCGTTTATCCCAAAAATTCCTTGAAGTCCAAATATTTATTTTATCATTCACCTAAATTATCCCCAGCCCGGAAAGGAGTCCAAAACATCCTGTTAACATCATATCCCCATAGGGGGCCGCTTCATACCAACTAAGTGGTTTGGCAAGGCTTCTTCGAGGACCGGTTACCGCGATAAAATCCCAGCCCGGCCGCATTTCAGGGTGAAGCGTTGCACCATGCCCCCCTTGATCAAAAACCTCGGCGTTGGTTAATTCAGCGGACTGAAAACGCTGAACAAATCTGGAGAGGCCCTTTAAATCCAACATGCTCGTGTGTTGCTCAAAGATTCCATAGACCCGCTCCCCGCAAATAGCTGCGGCCAAAGTATGGGAATTTCCAATATTGACGGCCAAAATTCCCTTATTCAAGTGAGGTTTTACCAAAGGGTCAGCCATTATTCCTAAGAGCGCAGCGGTCCCGGTATCTGTCAGAATTGCCTCGGGCACGATCTCCCGGGTTGCCTGCATCCGAGTGAACACCTCCGGAATATCCTGGCTGAATATTAATTTGCGTAAATCTCCACCCTGCATCACAAACTCTTCCCAGAGTCGGAAGCGTAGGGTGCGATTGCTTTCTGAAACACTGTAGCCGTGATCCTGCACGGCAACTGCTAACTTCTGGGGATACTCCAAGCCAAAAGCTTCAATAGCCTGTCTCAGCGCATAGGTATCAATATCTCCCATCCAAATGGGAGTTGTCGATTCCGGAGCTTCTTCGCAAAGCACAATTCCCATCCCTTCAACATGAGCAGGGTTATCGTTAAACGTTAAGGCGACCTGAGTGGTTGCGTAAGCTTTGAGACCCTCCGCCAAATGCTTTTTCAAGGCTAGAGCACACGCTCCTCCGCCCATCAAATGACCATGCAGAAAAATTCCCTGCCTCTGAGCAGTGGCTTTTCGAATCTGGGCCGCTACAATCTGAGTTTGGCTGGGAACAATAAACTTTGGACAGTTTTCGATACTTTTGCCCGGCTGATAAAGCAGGATATCTTGGGTGCCGGATCCCACATCAATAACTAGCACACTTTCTGTCATTTACTAAACAACCTCCACCAAAAAACAATTACCAACTAAACTGCTCCCATATGTAGGGCGATTCATGAATTGCCCCTACTTCAGTAGTTTTCTTCCCAACCAAGGCTTAAAGAGCTTGACAGCCTGATGAGGACAAAGCTCCTGACAGCAAAAGCAACGAATACAAGCCTCCAGATCTACGGTTGGACGCTGGTTTTCATTCATGGTCAACGCCTTAGGAGGACAATTATTGACACAATCACTGCACCCCACACAAGTCTCATGCTCGAAAATCGGACGAGGACGTACACGGTTGAGCACGAACCTCTTGACGTTCTTCGGGAGCGGAACCATATCCAAAAAGTTCGTGGATACCGCTTTTGGAATGATAAAATTTTGAATTCGCCATAATGAACGTGAATCCCCTTTTAACTGGATTTCATTCAAGCGGCTTGTTAGACCTCGTGCCCGTGCAGCCATTAACGTTGGCACCTTTTCTGGTTTTAAGCCAATCAGATCTGCGGCCACGACATCCAAAGCGAAAGGGTCTGTACTCAAAATAAGTGCGCCAATGTCTCGGGGCTTACCTGCCGAAGGCCCATCCCCCTCCATCCCCACGACTCCATCCATGATACTTAAGGCTGGTCTAACCCAGGTAGCAATATCCACCAATAGGTCAGCGAAATCAGAAATCTTAAACATTTTCAAGTGATATTCAGCCTTTAATAGGCCGGGTATGACTCCAAACAATATCTTAACAGCACCTGTAAAGGTCATCATGCCATGTGTTTTTAACTTGGAAAGTGGGATTATAACATCAGCATCCAGAACACAATCGGTAACGGTTAAACTTTTAACGAGTTTCCCTTCCGGGTACTGAATGATCGTTTGACCCACATTCTCGTTAAGAATGGCCCCAGTCCGCTCTGCAACCTCTCGTAAGCCCGAACGGGTATAAATCGACTGGAGGGCACTGACTGTGTAAGGTCCACCCGGACTGTCCCCGATGATCGGAATCCCACCAGCCTCCTGAACAAGATGGACTACGGCTTCGACGACGCTGGGATGAGTCGTGACTGCTTCTTCCGGCCGTTTTTTCATAAGAAGATTTACTTTCAGCAAAACCTTTTGGCCGGGCTTCACAAACTCGGCCATACCGCCCCATTCAGCAAGCCCTTCCCTCAAACGCAGTTCCACATCCGCTGTGTAGTCCGGGCAATATTTCAGTACTACTTTCGCCTGCACTTAAGATTCCACCCCCTACAAGTCCCCTAAAATATCCCTACCACGGCCAGGAAAAGTACTTAACTCCTGATCACATTGGAAATACTCTTGGCTCAAATAATCTTGCTTTTACTTTTCTTCCAACCCCTTAAACTTCCGCCTGGAACCCAGTTGAATTCCAGGCGACAAACATTTCGTATGATTCGAACAAGTTTTTCTACTATATTTCATGTGGCGGTGCCAGATGTCTGCCAGCTTAATTTTCTTTTTATTAATTCGACGTATTTAGTGAGAACGTTAATTTTTATTATACCTCTTTTTATTCTTTGAGGGAAATTTCCAAGTTCAATATTCTTCGACTGCTGTGTTTTCTTAATTTTGAAAAATAAAGTAGTTATGGCGCTCACTGAGGACTCACTTCTCGACTGTAAAAATGTACCGTTTGTTCTGATAACATGCTAATGTTATACTACAAATATCGACAAACTCTCCCTAAAATTACCGTAAGGAGGATTATTTATGCAGAAAAAATTTAGGTTTTTAATTGGAATTCAAATCAGTGTTCTAATGACTGCAGTCGCCTTACCAGTACAAGCCGCCATTAACATAGGGGCTCCTCAGCCCGTATCAGGTTCTGTTGTTACCATTCATTCTTATGTTCCTGTGACAACGCCGGTAACTTCGACCCCGGTAACCCAAACCACGGTTTCATCACCGACCACTATATATGTCCAATCCCCAACACCCACCCAATCTCAATCTCCCACGATCAGTATTGGGCAACCTAGTAGTAGCAGTGGAAATGTTGTCTCCTTGAAAAATATTTCTACCCAACCCGCTTCTATCCCTGTAACAGTTACTACACCAGCCCAAGGAACCCAAACCACGGTTTCAACACCCAGCACGACGCCCATTCAAACCCCAACACCCACCCAATCTCAATCTCCCACGATCAGTATTGGGCAACCTAGTAGTAGCAGTGGAAATGTTGTCTCCTTGAAAAATATTTCTACCCAACCTGCTTCTATCCCTGTAACAGTTACCACACCTGCCTCTACTCCTTCATCAACTACTACTACTCCTTCATCTACCACTACTCCTACGCTCCCAGTCATTCCTACTGTTACAGCCTTGACGGCAGATGAGCAGCTCATGGTTGATATGATTAATCAAGAACGTGTCGCTGCTGGCGTAAACCCTGTAACTGTAGACCTTCGCCTTGCCTCAGTTGGACGTGCGAAAGCCAACGATCTAAAAGCAAATAATTACTTTGACCATACCTCTCCGACCTACGGCAGCCCCTGGGCCATGATGCAGCAAGTGGGCCTTACAGTTGGCTGGGCAGGCGAAAATATTGCCGGCAATGATTCTGTTGCGGGGGCAATGGCAGCCCTGATGCTTGACCCTGGCCACCGAGCTAATATTCTGGATCCACGTTTCACGAACGTCGGCGTAGGAATTGCCTACGGTAGCGCTTATGGGGATCTTTACGTTCAAGAATTCTTACAAGAATAGTAATTACGTTTAGGGACCTCTATTTGGAGGTCCTTTTTTTGTTTTATCCACCAAAAAAAGGGAGCTGTCTCGCTTGCTTATGAGACAGCCTTTTTCATAATTGCTATGAACTGTACGAATTCTGCCCCAGAGACAGGGAATTAAATCGCTCTCATTTAAATGTTATTATAGCGGACATTATCAAAATACAATTCACCTTCTACGCCTGGTTGAACGGCAAAATCAAACGATAGAGTGGAAGCAACCAAAGCAATTTCTTTAAAACCTGATCTGTTATCTCCACTTACCGACCAGGTTGGATCATTGATATCGATAGAACTACTTTTTGAACCGATTCGCACCAATATCGGATCTACGCCAATAACTATTACATTAGCTTTCAAACTAAAGCTCTCAATATAGTTTCCTGGGCCCACCATAATAGAATATCGTTTAGTCGGAGTAGCATCAACAATTGAAGTCATGGCTCTAGGTATTGTTGCAAAAGGATTGTTAATGGTTCCGTTTCCGGTAATGTCATTACCGCCTTTACTAACACAAACCATTTGAGAACTACTTGGAGCTATTAATGAAAATCCTAGGTAACTAAGACCGGTGGCTCCTTGTGCTCCTGTGGCTCCTTGCTCTCCTGTTGCTCCTTGTGCTCCTGTTGCCCCTTGTGCTCCTGTTGCCCCTTGCTCTCCTGTTGCCCCTTGCTCTCCTGTTGCCCCTTGCTCTCCTGTTGCCCCTTGCTCTCCTGTTGCCCCTTGCTCTCCTGTTGCCCCTTGTGCTCCTGTTGCCCCTTGCTCTCCTGTTGCCCCTTGTGCTCCTGTTGCCCC
>JARLHW010000154.1 GCA_031292075.1 Desulfosporosinus sp. | reverse complement strand
CTCTCATGAAGTTGCCCTTTTGAGGCATAATAGCATCTTCTTGAGCTTGCGTAATGGTGTTTGCCGTTACGAGAGCGTCTATAGCGGTTTTAACTCCGCCTGCTGTTTTTGTAGCCGTTGACATCGCTGTGGTGATCGCATCGGCTTGAGCTTGGGTGATTGTTCCCGCGGTTACGAGTGCTGCTAAGTGATTCTTAGCTCCGTCTTGGGCCCCTCTCATGAAGTTGCCCTTTTGAGGCATGATTGCATCTTCTTGAGCTTGCGTTATTGTTCCCGCCGTTACCAGAGCGTCTATAGCGGTTTTAACTCCGCCTGCTGTTTTTGTAGCCGTTGACATCGCTGTGGTGATCGCATCTGCTTGAGCTTGGGTGATTGTTCCCGCGGTTACGAGTGCTGCCAAGTGATTTTTGAATCCATCGTTAGACGTTTTGCTAACTTGGCCCTTAATAGCTGAAATAGCAGCTTGAATAGCATCCTCTTGAGCCTGATTAATCGTTCCCGCTGTTAAGAGACTATCTAAATGATTTTTAAACATGTTATTAACACCGCGCATGTGTGTTTGCGTAGAGCTTGGAGCTGTTACTAAATTAGTGCTTAAAGTATCTGCAAAAACAGCACTTGCCGATAAAAGTGTTGTAATAGCGGTAGCAATCGCGATTGTTTTTGTTTTTCTCATTGTTAAATAACCTCTTTTCAATTTAATTATTTGAACCATTAATTATTTCAATCATATGTTAAAGTTTTAATTAACTTTCATTGATTACACTTCATACGACCACATCCTTTCAACTCCATTAATCAGGTATTCGTAGCATTTTTGGAGTTATTAGTTTTAGGTGAAAACTAAACTTTGTGTATACGCTGTACCTAAGTAAATATTGGCGTATTCTAATTGCTACTCTGGCATCACAGTCATACTACCTGTTAACTCGCAGGTAATCTTCATCTGTTGATATTATCTTAGTATAAACTTGTTGCCATTTCATGACCTTCGTATGGAGAAAATGTGAAGATAATGGGAAATTCACGAAACAAAAACGGCTTCCACCGTTTCCGATGAGAGCCGAATGAGTAGGGCAAGAGGTTTTTATGGAGGCACATTACACTATTTCATTTATCCACATACTACCAGTCCCATTTTCTTCATAGGTCTATTCTCATATCCTTGTTTTCATTTCCCTCCGCTAATTACATAATTTTTAGGTTCATTTATAGAAACGTTTAAATCGTGACGAAGTGAATCACATTTCCATTTTGTTCGATAATTTTTTTCAAAGCAGCAAAAGAAATCCAGATCGTAGCAGTATTATCATTGGGATGAAACCCAAGCTTGTTCTTCTCCGCTAAATCATTGTCCAGTACAACCTCGACCAAAGCATTCGGGTCATTAATTATCCCCAGTGGGGTTACTTCCCCCTTCTGTAGCTGCAAGTATTTAAAAAGTCTTGCTTCGGATACAAAGCTTAATCTCGTGCAACCCAGTTGTTTTTGCATACTTTTCAAATCCGCTTTTTTGTCTTTATCTAAAACCACAAGGAAATGCCGATTTCTTTGAGCATCGCTTAAAAAAAGGTTTTTACATACATCTCCATAGCGAGTTAGATTCAAGTTGACCATATCTTCTACGGTAAAAACAGCTGGATGATTAATAATCTGATATTCAATATGTAAAGCCTTCAGCATTGTAAAAACTTTTTGTTGTGGATTATCCATGTCTTTCTCCTTTGCTTTATGTAAAGTGGGATTAAAATATTGTATTATAATTATAAAAACAGAGAATAGGAGTAAAAACTAGTGGCAGTTCAGGCTGATTGGAAAAGACTTCTTGAGGATGAAATCAAAGAGGAATATTATCTTAAATTATTAGCATGGATAAAAGAAGAATATCGATACAAACACATCTTTCCTAAAAAGGAAGATGTGTTTAACGCTTTAGTATTTACCTCCTATGAAAATACTAAAGCAGTCATCTTAGGCCAAGACCCTTACCCCAATGTTGGACAAGGAATGGGGCTAAGTTTTTCTGTAAATGTTGGAGTACCTTTCCCAAAATCGCTCCAAAATATATTAAAGGAACTGCAATCCGACATAGGCTGTACTATACCTAAACATGGTTCGCTTCGAAAATGGGCCGAACAAGGAGTACTACTCTTGAACACGTCACTGACCGTGGAAGAAGGGAAGCCCAATTCTCATCAAAACAAGGGGTGGGAAAAATTTACGGACAAAATCATCTCTTTAGTTAATGAGAAAGCAGATCCCGTAGTATTTATATTATGGGGTAATAACGCCCGTTCAAAGAAGGAGTTAATCAAGAATCCCCAGCATTTCATTATTGAATCCGCACACCCCAGTCCCTTATCTGCAAGTAGAGGCTTCTTCGGAAGCAAACCATTTTCTAAAGCAAATAACTTTCTTATTGCTAATAATAGAACACCGATCGACTGGCAGATAGACTAAATAGTTTCATTGGTTCCATTCCGCTAGGTGAGAACTAATAAATTCAATAATTAGTTCATTTTCCTCTTTACCGGAACCTTTAATAGCTATCGGTTCACCAAAGGCCATGTGAATGGGTTTGCTGCGATCGATTGGTCCGAAATCCTTCAAATATTTATCGTTACCCCAAAAGTCAGTTTTTATTGCGATAGGGATCACTTGAACCTTAGCGGTTCTCGCCAATTTTACTCCTAAAGTGTTAAATTCCTTCGGTCGAAATTCAACGGTCCTTGTACTTTGAGGAAATATAATAATCGAGGTTCCCTCCGATAATAATTTTTGTCCCATATTCATTACTATTTGAAAATCCTCGCGAGAATTCGATCTGCTTACAACAATTGGATTTCGCGAACGCATAATTGGGCCAAAGAAAGGATGTTCAACCAGACTTTCCTTAACGACAAAGGTTACGTTCATATGGGGAGCGATTAGGCAAGGAAATACCATTGTCTCAAGTGTACTCATGTGGTTACTAATAAAAACTATAGGGCCTTGGCACTTATCTAAGTTCTCAAGTCCGGTGATATGAAACCTCCCCCCACAGCCTTCAATTAACTTAAAAACATCATACGAAGATGATGCCCAAGCCTCCGTATCATATTGGCCTTTTAAAACAACATTACGAGATTTGAGTACGATAGCAAAGTATTTACTCATGAAATACAACCGAGTGTTTAACAGGATTCTATCTATAATTAGACGGGGGGTATTCTCCTTAGTGTGATATGAGTCTGTTGAAAAGAATTCCTTCTTCAACGGTCTGTTCCTCCTTGCCTATTTTTAATAACTGATTAAGATCTTCTTCATATCCCATTGTATGTCCCAAGCCAGCGCGGATATTGTTCTGATCAGTCTTAATCAGCAATATCTTAGATTCCATTCTTTTTATTAATATTCCTGCCGTTCGATTTTTATTGAGCCCATAACAAAAGAAAAACCGCTCTTTAGATTTTTAGCATCTTAAGAGCGTTATCAAATTTGAGCTTCCATCTAATTAACTTTGTGGAAAAGCAACCCTTAAGTATACCAAATTTAACTTTATATTAGAGGAGCTTTCATACCCATTTGACTCCAGTCCTCCCTGGCAGGACCTAAAATTCCAGGTACTTTGAGCCCGGCCTGTCTCATCAGTACGGTCATTTGGCCCCGATGATGAATTTGATGATCTATAAGGGCACTTAAGGTAGCGCCTAACGTCCATCGTTCTCCATACATATCCCGCTGCTCTAAAAGAGTTTGATCATTCCACTGGGCTTTAATTGCAATAGCCACCGCATTGCAAGCTTGGTGATAATAATTGAAAATTTCCTGCGCGGTGTTCGGAACTGGAGTATCGTCATGGATACTTTCAAAAATCAATCCGGTTCTTAACATCATCTCGGGGATCGTTGTCACAAGATGCCAAGCGATTCGCCCTAAAGTACGGTCTTGCGCAGTAATTGACTGGTTTAAGGAATCATCTGTTAAAGCCTCCAGAATTCGTTCGGTCGATTCTTTTTCCTTCTCCCATACCTGTAGAAATGCTGATAAGGAAAGAAACATACTCATCCTCCTCACACCTATATCCCAATTTTACCAGTCATACTAAACTAGGTCAAATCATTTCCGCCCGACCGTCGCCAGATATATGACAAACTGTTCCTTTCCATCGAGTCCCAGTATCTGATTCAGCTCATTGCCAGAATAAGCGGCTGGCAATACAATACTTTTTCAATATACCTTAAAATTAAGTGAGTGTCTATCTTTACCAAGTTTAACTATTTTTAGGCCAGTAAGCTACGCTCTCTAGGCATTTCAGCCCATAAAAATTCAGAATAACCAGCAGGACTGACAAGAGGCACTAAAAAGAGATTAGCGTAGTTTCGCTAATCCCTTTTTAGTGCCTCTTATATTAGGGGTCACTCTGGACGAATCGCCCATACTTTCCTAGAGATTTCTCTAGGATCAACAGTTATCCGAGCTACCCCGCTATCTATAGCAGCCTGAGCGACCGCAGCTGCAACAGCTGGAGCAACACGGGGATCAAAGGCTTTGGGGATGACATAATCGGCATTACACTCTTCATCACTGACCAAGCTCGCAATCGCATAAGCTGCTGCAATTTTCATTTTTTCATTAATTTGAGAAGCCCGAACATCCAGGGCACCACGAAAAATACCAGGGAATGCCGAAACGTTATTAACTTGATTTGGAAAATCTGAACGTCCTGTACCGACAACTTTTGCTCCGGCTTCTTTAGCGAGTTCGGGCATAATCTCCGGAACAGGATTTGCCATAGCAAAGATAATCGGGTCCTTGGCCATAGCTTTGACCATCTCAGGCGTCAACATATTACCTGCTGAAACTCCAATAAAGACATCCGCACCAACTAAAGCATCAGCAAGAGAACCCTTTAGCATCTGAGGATTAGTAACTTTGGCAATTTCATTTTTTGATTTGTTCATCCCTTCAGAACGTCCTGTATAGATCGTTCCCTTGGTATCACACATAATCACGTTGTTAACGCCCATACTCATCAGCAATTTAATAATCGCAACCCCGGCGGAACCTGCGCCATTGGTGACGACACGAATGCTATCGATGGATTTTCCAACAACTTTGAGAGCGTTAATCATTCCGGCCATGACTACGATGGCTGTGCCGTGTTGATCATCATGGAAAACAGGAATGTTCATTTCTTTTTTTAGGCGTTCTTCAATTTCAAAGCAAGCCGGTGCACTGATATCTTCTAAGTTGATTCCGCCAAAGGTTGGTTCCAAAAGCTTTACCGTCTTGATTACTTGTTCAATGTCTTCCGTGTCTATGCAAATCGGGAAGGCATCGACGCCAGCAAACGTCTTGAAGAGAACGGACTTCCCTTCCATGACAGGCAGGGAAGCAAGGGCTCCGATGTTTCCCAGACCGAGAACAGCAGTTCCGTTAGAGACTATGGCTACGAAGTTCCCTTTATTTGTATAAACATAGGCTAGGTCATTATCTTTCTGAATATCTAAACAGGGTTCAGCTACTCCTGGAGAGTAGGCCAGGGATAGATCTCGACTGTTACAAACCGGAACTTTGCTGTGAACTTCTATTTTCCCGGCATTGTCGCGATGAAGTGCTAAAGCATCTTCTCTTAATGTTCCCATATCATCTAATCTCCTTTTATAATAATTCCCCTTTATAGTCTTGCTATTTTCGGAGCCAACGATCCAGAGCAAATTTGTTGGTTTCACGGTTTAAGTCGGCCAGGCTTGTGGTCAACGGAATGTCCTTCGGACAGGCACGAACGCAGTTCTGAGAATTACCACAATCTGCGATCCCACCTTCATCGAGTAAAGGGGCCAACCGTTCGTGTTTGTTCATTTCCCCGGTCGGATGAGCATTAAAGAGACGGACTTGTGAAATAGCCGAGGGCCCAATAAATTTTGAGCGTGAATTCACTTGCGGGCAAGCCTCCATACAGCAACCACAGGTCATACACTTTGACAATTCGTAAGCCCACTGACGCTTCACTTCCGCCATACGCGGCCCGGATCCCAAATTATAAGTCCCATCAATGGGAATCCAAGCATGGACTGTTTTCAGGTGATCGAACATAATTTTCCTGTCTACCATGAGATCCCGTACCAGCGGGAATTTCGTCAGTGGTTCAAGGACAATCGGCTGTTCTAGTTGATCGATCAGGGCAGAGCAGGCTTGTTTTCCTTGTCCATTAATATTCATAGTACAGGCTCCGCAAACTTCCTCGAGACAGTTACATTCCCAAACCACGGGGGTCGTCTTCCTCCCTGTAGCGGTTACTGGGTTTTTCTGAATCTCCATTAAACAAGAAATAACATTCAATTTTTCACGGTAAGGAATATCAAACTCTTCCCAACGACTAGGCTGATCAGGACCGTCTTGACGACGAATTTTTAAACGGATTGTTTTTTGTTCAGCCATTCTTTTAGTCACCTCCTACTTCTCTCGATCAATAATGACGCGGACGCGGTGGAATCAAGGATACGTCAACGGCTTCATAACTGAGCTCTGGCCCGCTGGGGGTCCAATTGGCAATGGTTGTTTTTAAGAAATTCGCATCATCACGCTCTGGAAATTCCGGTTTATAATGTCCACCCCTGCTCTCGTTACGGCGTAAGGCTCCCAAAGTAACAACTCTTGCTAGTTCTAACATATTCCACAGCTGACGGATGAACGTTCCTTCCTGGGTTCCCCATTCCACGTTGTCGCTTCTGCCAATATTATGCCAGCGTTTCATAAGCCCCTGAAGCACAAGGTCGGTTTCCGCCAGTTTCGTGTTGTAGCGAACGACGGTTACATTCAAAGTCATAATATCCCCTAGTTCTTTGTGGAGAAAGTAGGGATTTTCTGGCCCTTTCATCGCCAGGATCTTCGCCCACTGCTCATCTTGAAGTTTCTGCTCTTTCATAAAAGCAGGTTCATTACCGTTTGGGGTTTGAAGCTTGTTTTTCTTAATGTACTCCATCACCTTGGGTCCGGCGACCATTCCCCCATAAATTGCCGAAAGCAAAGAGTTCGCGCCAAGTCGATTTGCCCCATGGTATTGGTATTCACATTCTCCCGCGGCAAAAAGCCCTGGAATATTTGTCATCTGGTCGTAATCAACCCAAAGCCCACCCATCGAATAGTGCACAGCAGGGAAAATCCGCATAGGAACCTTCTTCGGATCATCACCCACGAACTTCTCATAGATTTCCAGAATTCCTCCCAGTTTGACTTGCAAGACCACTGGATCAATATGCGACAGATCGAGGTAAACCATGTTTTCCCCATTAAGGCCAAGACCTTGGTCAAAGACAACTTCATAAATGGCACGAGTCGCAATATCACGAGGAACTAAGTTTCCATAGTCCGGAAACATTTCCTCAAGGAAATACCAAGGTTTCCCATCTTTATAGGTCCAGACCCGTCCGCCTTCTCCGCGGGCTGATTCGGACATTAACCTCAGCTTATCATCGCCAGGAATTGCGGTGGGGTGGATCTGAATAAACTCCCCATTAGCATATTTTACGCCTTGTTGATATAACGCCGATACGGCGCTTCCTGTACAAATCGTCGAATTTGTACTTTTGCCAAAGACTGCGCCCGGTCCGCCAGTGGCAATAATCACAGCGTCGGCTGCAAATGACTTAATGCACATATTGCGAAGGTCTTGAGCGACAATTCCTTGACACGTTCCTTCATCGAGCACAGTAGAGAGCAATTCCCACTGTTCGAATTTTTGTACCATGCCTTCAACTTCATAACGCCGAACCTGCTCATCGAGTGCATAGAGCAGTTGCTGACCGGTGGTAGCCCCTGCAAAGGCTGTTCTGTGAAATTTTGTCCCTCCAAAACGACGGAAATCGAGTAACCCTTCCGGCGTGCGACTAAACATGACGCCCATCCTATCCATCAAATGGATAATCCCTGGTGCCTCATCACACATAGCCTTCACCGGTGGTTGATTGGCCAGAAAATCCCCACCATAGACCGTATCATCAAAGTGAAGCCAAGTAGAGTCCCCTTCTCCTTTGGTATTAACTGCTCCGTTGATACCTCCCTGGGCGCATACAGAGTGTGAACGTTTGACCGGTACTAAAGAAAATAAGTCGACGTGCGTACCGGCTTCGGCCATCTTGATCGTTGCCATCAGCCCAGCAAGGCCGCCTCCCACTACGATGACTTTACTCATCCCCTTGACCCTCCTAAACTCTTTGTCCTTATATTTATTGTGAATATCGTTTTTCTGTTAGCTTTTCATTCTTAACCGTTGTCTCGTTAACATTGATAGCCTTCCCCCTACTTAAGAAAAGCAGAAATATCCGTCAAACCAATCACCGACAGAAGTACAAAAACCGCCGTCAAAGTATACAACCATAGTTTTTGAGAATTTGGTCCAATAGTGATCCCCCACGTGATGGCAAAAGCCCATAAGCCGTTGACGAAATGGAAAATTGCAAACAACACACCTAGAACGTAGAAGATCAGTCCCAGTGGTTGACTTACGAAATGTTGGAGCGCTGCGAAATTAGCCTCGCCAAAACGCAGAAGGTAAACGTGAGTAATAATAAAGACCACGGTATATAGACCGGAAATACGCTGGATAATATAGAACCAGTTCCGTGCGTACTTATATCTCAAAATGTTATTTTGTCCGATATAAACCACCCAGGTTCCATAAACAGCATGAAGTGTTATCGGAATAAAGATGACAAGAAGTTCAACGATGAAAATTCCCGGGAAACTCCGCATGGCATTGATAATTCGGTCATACTGCCCCGCTCCCCCACGGGCGGATAAATTCAGAATCATATGGAAAGTTAAAAACACGCCGATTGGAATTAGTCCTAATAAGGAATGAACCCGTCGAATCAAAAAGTGATAAGGTTTTTGCGTCGTGCTCATATATCTCATATCCTCTCCTCTCGATCTCTTTTAAACATCGAATTCCCTCTTTTTTTCTACGCAATAAAATATTCTGTTTTCCAAACCTCCTCCAATATTATAAATTGTAGAAAAACCAGCCTCTTTATGTCCTCGTGATTGATTCACTGATTGCTAATAAAGAATATGCAATTCGTATGCCAAGATCAAATTGAGTAGTGGATTTGAAGAGCAAATATCATCAGTAAATATTCTTAGCTAGGGTTAGATGCCTCTAGCTCTAGTTTTTTATTGGATTAATTTATTCCATAATAGGGCTTGAGAAGCTGCGGCCATCATTCGTGGCTTAACCTCTTTGAATAAGCTTTCTGTTTCTAAATTCTATAATATGATTACTATTGTATTCTATATTTTAGAATGTTGGTAATCCTTTATGGATTAGACATGGTCTTGAGTTTATTATATAGCGTGGCTAGGGATATCTTTAAGGCATTCGCCGCTTGCTTCTTTCCTTCCATAGAATTTCCGTAATGCTTCAAAGCCAATTGAATCATCTGCTTTTCCATTTGTTGAATGGGCACGATTTCTATGCTCATCTGTTCTTTCTTAATTGTGTTCTGGGAATCCACAAAATTAAGCATATGCTTATGACTAATAATTTCGTCCTCCACCGTGACCATAGCCCGTTCAAGAACATTTTGAAGTTCCCGGATGTTACCTGGCCAGTTATATTGCATCAACAGCTCTTCCGCTTGTGCCGTCAATCCCATCACGTGTTTACCGAACTTGCGATTAAACTTGACAATCAGAGAATGCACATAAGCAGGAATATCTTCTTTGTGTTTGCGTAGTGGTGGTAAGCGTAATTCCAGGACATTGAGGCGATAAAAAAGATCCTCCCTAAAATTACCTTGTTTGGCCATTTCTTGCAAATTGCGGTTGGTAGCTGAAATCACGCGGACATCGACTTTAATAGGTTTTGTCCCTCCAACCCGTTCAAACTCCATATCCTGTAAAACGCGCAGAAGTTTGGCCTGTAAATAGGGGTTCATATCACCTATCTCATCTAAGAAGATCGTTCCGCCGTTTGCCAACTCCATCTTACCAAGTTTTGTTTTTACCGCTCCCGTAAAAGCGCCCTTTTCATGTCCGAAAAATTCACTTTCGAGTAACGTCTCCGGGATTGCTGCACAATTCACTTTGATAAAAGGCTTGTTCCTACGCAAACTTGCTCCATGGATGGCATGGGCAAACAGTTCCTTTCCAGTACCTGATTCTCCAGTAATGAGAATTGTCGAATTACTCTTGGCCGCTTTATGGGCCAAATTTAGGGCACTTTCAAATTCAGGGTGACTCCCGATCAAGTCGTCAAATGTATATGAACTAGTAGAAATTTGATTAAGACGACTTTGCAATTCATCAATGACTTGATTCGAGGCTTTCAACTGTTCCATCAACTTGTAAATATCCGTCAGTGGTTGAAAAACCACGACAGCGCCTTCCATTTTCCCATCAACGACAATAGGAGAGGCATTTGAAATTACATCCACACTCGTTCCTCCCACCAAAGCCCGATGAGCAAATACGGGTTCATGCGTCCGTATAGACCGCGCAAGTGCACCGTTGGGAGAAACGTCAAAAATATTGTATCCTATCCGCTGAACTGCAGGAATTGACGTCACGCGGCTAAACGATGGATTGACATATTTAATCTTTCCATCAATTCCAGCTACTTCAATGGCTTCCTGAACAGAGTTCAAGATAGCGTCCAGCTCTCCTTTTAAGCGTTTTATTTCAGCAAGCTTTTCTTTTTCTTCAATAATAAACATCATAAGATTAGCACCTTGTGCTTCAATCACGGCGCTGGATTTTGCTTTGTTCCGTCTCACTTGTTGTTGAATTTCCGGGATACCGGTGGCTTCAATAATTACATCTAAATTTGGCACCTTTAGAAATATGTCCAGTGACACACAGGTCTGCACACCGTCTAAACGCGCCATCTCCATTCCCGGTGTGTTTTCCATAAGATCACACACTATACCAATTTCAACATGGTCTATGCTTCGTAATGTTTTATAGACCGTCGTGCCCCCTAGTCCCATACCAACAATACCTACTTTCACTTTAAGAGCCATAATTCTCCTCCTACCTAAATTCCTTGTAATCATGATTTATTGGAATATTCGCGCCTATTCATTTAATAACCTACATTTTTTATAAATTTTAGAAATTAATTTTACTAAATATACCTCTCCTCTTTCTCAATACAGAAAACCACCTACTGAAATTGAGTATTCAGTAGGTGGTTAGTTAGTTATTGTATTGTATGATTACGGCGCAGAAACCCCATATTGTATGATGAGTCTTCTGGAATCATACTATCTGGGGTTCCAATTGCTGATGAATTTCTTTAAAGACTTTGGCTAATTTGTAAACCAATAAACTTGAGTTTTAATAAACTCATAAATCCTGGTTTCTATTTTTGGTAAATCTTGTGTACTTATTTGGCTATTCAATTTGCTCATTTCTAAATCCTCCTTTATGATAGTATTCATACTCCTAGTATATCACAGTTCTACTAAATTAGTACATTTCTTCACAAAGTTGCAATTTTCAGTTTATTTACTAGGGCTAGCACTTATGGCTCCTACCCCTTCTGTTTCTAATTTCTATAATATAATTACCGTTATCTTATAGAAATTAGAATGTTAAGGCTCAACCTTGATTCGCGGTGCTCTTAGAATCAGCTATTCCGCCTCCTCTTTGTTGAATTCGCTATTGGCATAGATATTGCACTATGATATGTAGACTGATAATTCTGAATAATCAGAGAAAGGAGTTATTAATTCTTCAAAGAGAATGGAATTCCTATCCCCATGAAGGCAGTTCTCATAGGAACTCCAAGATTCCATCTTTAAAGAGCATTATTTGCTTGCTGCGGAGATTAAAGGATGCCAAGTTGAGAGTCTGCGTTTGTTAAAGAGAATTTAGAAGAGAGGACTAATGTATTATGAGCATTCAATTAAAACTTGATCATCTGGGGATCGCCGTCGCAAACTTAGACGAGGCAATAAGGGTATACGAAACGTTAGGGCTAAGTTGCAGCCATATAGAAACGGTACTTGAGCAGAAGGTTCGGACGGCTACCTTACCGTTAGGCGAAACCAATCTGGAACTATTAGAGCCCACGGAAGCCAACAGTCCCATTGGTAAATTTCTTGTAACCCGAGGGGGCGGCATTCATCATCTTGCCTTTCAAGTCGAAAATATTGAAGAAAAATTACTAGAGTTAAAAAGTTTAGGTTTACGGTTAATCGATGAAACCCCTAGAATTGGCCTGGGGGGAAGTCGTGTCGCTTTTATACATCCCCAAAATACTTTCAATACCCTCATCGAACTCGTCCAGCGTCGCAGTTAAACTTAAGGAGGTGGCAACTTTGGATATCTACGCTAAACTTAGGGAACTTACGGCTCTCCAAGAGGCAACTAAACTAGGAGGCGGGGCTAGGCGCATTGCTAGGCAACACGAAAACGGCAAAATGACTGCGCGAGAGCGTATTGATGCACTCCTTGACGCCGATAGTTTTGTTGAAACTGATACCTTTATTAAAGGAGAAATGACAGATTTTACGAAGTCTGACGTGGACAATGTTGGTGAAGGCGTCGTCACAGGCTATGGCACAATTAATGGTCGCATGGTTTATCTGTTTTCTCAAGACTTTACAGTTTTCGGTGGGGCATTAGGGGAACTTCATTCACGAAAAATTTGTAAATGTATGGACCTCGCTCTAAAGAATGGAGCTCCTTTTATCGGGATTAACGACTCGGGAGGCGCGCGTATCCAAGAGGGCGTCACTGCCTTATCAGCTTATGGGGACATTTTTTATCGCAATACTGTAGCTTCTGGAGTTATCCCCCAAATCTCGGTGATCATGGGACCCTGTGCCGGTGGCGCTGTCTACTCTCCTGCTATTACAGATTTTACGTTTATGGTGAATAAAACCAGCCAAATGTTTATTACCGGTCCAAGTGTAATTAAGGCGGTGACAGGAGAAGAGGTAACGACCGAAGATTTGGGAGGGGCTATCGCCCATAACCATACGAGCGGTGTAGCTCATTTTATGGGTCACACGGAAATTGAGACCTTGGAAATGGTTCGGAATTTATTAACATTCTTACCTCAAAACAACCTCGATGAATCTCCTACATTAGAGGACGTGCCCCCAGAAACAGAAGGTGACGACTTGTTGAAAGTGGTACCGATTGAACCCAATCAACAATACGATGTCCGGGATGTCCTCAATCTTCTCGTTGACGGCGGTGACTTCTTTGAAGTTCATCAACATTTTGCACAAAATATCGTCACCTGTTTTGCTCGTTTCGAAGGAAGGTCCGTAGGAATAGTTGCTAATCAGCCTGCCTTCCTTGCTGGTTGCATTGACATTGATGCTTCTGATAAACTATCCCGTTTTGTGCGCTTCTGTGATTGTTTTAATTTACCCCTCGTAACGTTCGTAGATGTTCCCGGCTTTCTGCCAGGGGTTGATCAAGAGCACAATGGAATTATTCGTCATGGTGCTAAAATCCTTTACGCTTATTCAGACGCCACTGTTCCTAAGATTACAATCATTCTGCGTAAGGCTTACGGTGGGGCTTATGTCGCCATGTGTAGTCGCTCATTAGGTGCGGATGTAGCCTTAGCCTGGCCAGCATCAGAAATCGCGGTTATGGGACCTGACGGTGCCGCCAATATTATCTTCCGGGACGAAATTAAAAATTCCGCAGACCCCAAAGCCACAACTAAAAAGAGGACCGACGAATACCGAGAAAAGTTCGCAAACCCTTATATTGCAAGTTCGAAGGGTCTGATCGACAATGTCATTGATCCGCGTGATACCCGAAAAAAAATCATTCAAAGTCTAAACATGCTGAGCTCCAAGCGAGTATCGCATCCGAGTAAGAAACATGGCAATATTCCTTTTTAGGGGGTGGAAAGATGTTTAAGAAAATTCTAATTGCTAACCGAGGGGAAATTGCTGTCCGGATTATGAGAACCTGCCAAGAAATGCAAATCAAGACAGTCGCCATTCACAGTGCAGTGGATTCAGAGTCTCTCCATGTTAAGCTCGCAGACGAAGCTGTGGAGTTTGCTGCTAGCACTGGATACTTAAACATGGATTGGATTATTCAAACAGCTTTGGATATGAAGGTCCAAGCAATTCACCCAGGCTACGGTTTTTTGGCAGAGAACCCGCTTTTTGCAACTAAAATCAAGGAAGCTGGACTCGTTTTTATTGGTCCCGAAGCGGAAACCATGGCTACAATGGGAGATAAAGCCAAAGGTCGGGAAACGATGATTTCCTATGGTTGTCCCGTGATTCCAGGAGGATCAGGGATTATCACCAATGTCGAGGAAGCGCTTCTTATTGCCCAGACACTTGGTTACCCTGTACTTATCAAGGCGGTCGCGGGAGGTGGCGGACGTGGTATGCGCCTCGCCCTTCAAGAAGACGAACTTCTTTCAGGAATAGAAAGCGCCCAATCCGAGGCAAAATCCTGTTTTGGTAACCCAGATGTTTATTTAGAAAAATACCTCGTAGGATGCAGACATGTGGAAATGCAAGTTCTAGCGGACAACTACGGGGAAGTAGTCACTCTCGGTGAACGGGATTGTTCTATCCAACGGCGACACCAAAAACTGATTGAAGAGTCACCATCGCCTGCTATTACACCTGAATTAAGGGCTAGAATGAGCCAGGTAACCCATGATGCCGTTAAGGCTGCGCATTATCGTGGTGCTGGTACCTTAGAATTTTTAGTTGACAAAGATTTAAATTTCTACTTTATGGAAATGAACACGCGTATCCAAGTGGAACACACGGTAACCGAATTAGTCTGTGGTCTTGATCTGATTAAGGAGCAAATTAGAATTGCAGATGGAGAACCTTTAGGGTATGACCAATCAGATATTCGGCTTAATGGTTGGGCCATGGAATGCCGTATTAATGCCGAAGATCCTGTGACGTTTATGCCGTGTCCTGGCAAGATGGAGTTTTACCGTCCGCCAGGGGGGTACGGCGTCCGAGTGGATAGTGCGGCTTACTCTGGCTATACTATTTCCCCTTATTATGATTCTTTGATCGGCAAACTCGTAGTTTATGGTCAAACACGAGCAGAAGCCCTAGTCCGAATGCAGCGTGCCCTTGCTGAGTTTAGTATTTGTGGGATAAAGACAACGATCCCTTTCCACCAAGTAATCCTTGCAGACAAGGACTTCAAAAATGGAGAATTTACAACAGACTTTATTCAGCAGAAACTAGATGCGAAGCTTCTGAACATTAAAGACTCCCCGGCCCAGCCTAATCAAGGCAATGGGGCAAGTGATGTGGTCTTAGTCTCGGCAATTTGTGCAGCCATAGAATCTTATGGAGACTCAGAAAATGAGCGCTACCAGATTACTGACATTCATACTAAGGGTAAGACTCGTTCATTATGGACTATGGCAGGTTTAATAGGAGGTAGAGTACGATGAAAAAATTTCTAGTTCGAGTAAACAATCAAGAGTTCGAAGTGGAAGTTGAAGAGCTAATTCAGAAGGAAGCAACGAGAGTTCGGAGCTCACAAGGTCGTGCTAAACATCAAGTAACCCAAAGCGGCAACGGGAAAGTTTCTGCACCGATGCCTGGAACCATTACCCAGATCCACGTAAAGATTGGAGATATTGTTACAATGGATCAAGATGTTGTTACTTTAGAAGCCATGAAAATGGAAAATAGAATTCTCGCAGGTAAAGACGGGCAGATATTGGATATCAAAGTCAGTATCGGTCAAAGTGTTTCGTCGGGTGACCTTATCATCATAATTGATTAAATGGTCTGGATAATATTGATACTTCATGGAAGTGTCTCCACACTCTATACATGCAAACCTGTCATAAAAACTCCTTGAACGAAGATTGTTGTTCATTAAAATAATCATGATTCAGACTGGAGGGGTGTATAGATGATTGACATTAAGGATCGAGTGCGCAACCAAGCCCTGCACGCTAAGATTGTTACTGCAGAGGAAGCGGCAGCGATTATTAAACCAGGCATGAACATTGGTACAAGTGGATTTACCCCGGCAGGCTATCCGAAGGCAGTGCCCTTAGCTCTGGCCGAAAGAATGAAAAAAGAAGAATTAAAAATTAACCTGTTAACCGGCGCTTCGGTTGGAAAGGAACTCGATGGGTCACTGGCGGAAGCCAATGGTATTATTAAAAGGCTGCCGTATCAAGCCAATAATGCCTTGCGCAATCAAATCAATAATGGAACGGTGCAATATCTTGATCTTCACCTTAGCCTTGTTTCGCAAATGGCCCGCTATGGTTTTTTTGGTAAAATGAATGTTGCCATTGTAGAGGCTTGCGCTATTACTGAAGAAGGACATATTATTCCGACAACGTCAATTGGTAACTCGGCTTCTTTTGTCCAAGAGGCGGATATGGTAATCGTAGAAGTAAATACCTCTCAGTCGCTGGAACTGGAAGGCATGCATGATGTCTTTATACCGATGGATCCTCCGCGCAGATTGCCATTACCCATCGTAGCGGTTGACGATCGGATCGGCACTCCCTACATTCCAGCTGGGCCTGATAAAATTACTTTGATTGTGCCTTGCGACCTGCCGGACGCTACAGGTGCCTTAGCGGCAATTGACGACGACGCCCGTGCGATGAGTGCGCATCTAACCGATTTCTTTATTTCTGAGATTGAACACGGCCGATTGCCCAAGAACTTATTGCCGCTGCAATCAGGCGTAGGATCTGTCTCTAATGCTGTTATAGGGGGTATGGCGGAATCACCATTTACACACCTTAATGTTTACACTGAAGTCATTCAGGATGGCATGTTGAGTCTTCTTGATGCTGGGAAACTGGACTTTGCATCCGCAGCCTCCATAACGCTCTCGCCGGATGGTATAAAACGCTTTTATGCTAATATTAGTGAATATCGCAAGAAGATTTTGCTTCGACCACAGGAAATATCCAATAATCCAGAAATAGCAAGGCGATTGGGAATCATAGCCATGAATACAGCCATAGAAGTTGACATCTATGGAAATGTTAATTCTACCCATATTATGGGTACCAAGATGATGAACGGGATTGGCGGTTCGGGTGATTTTGCTCGCAGCAGTTACCTGACCATCTTCTTTAGTAACTCAGTTGCCAAAGGCGGGGATATTTCTTCGATTGTTCCGATGTGCTCGCATATTGATCACACCGAGCACGATGTTGACCTGATCATTACAGAGCGCGGAGTAGCCGATATTCGTGGTCTCAGCCCCAAAGAGCGCGCCCGCGTCATCATTAAGAATTGCGCACATCCTGACTATCAGCCGATGCTGATGGACTACCTGAAAAAAGCGGAGAAGGCGACCGGTTTTACACACACTCCCCACCTTCTTGATGAAGCCTTATCCTGGCATACTAGGTTTTTAATGAGTAAATCAATGAAACTAAACTTAACCAACTAGCGAGCAAGGCCTATAAAGAGACAAAAAATGCTGAAAATCCGCATGATCACTCAGTTTTTGGTGTAATAAGATACTTACCAAATCAGCCAAGAACGAGGTATTATCATGCGGAAACTCCTTTAATCACTCATGGTTGCTGACTATCTGTCAACAAGTAAATATTTAGTCAAAAAACCCTGTCTTACAGCCCGTTTCATGTTAATAATCAAAGGGAACTAACGACCTCAGTTTACCAGGAATTAAAGGGATTGGAGTTCAGATGCGAACGAAACTTCAGATAACAGAAATGAGAAGGAGGAATAAGTATGGCCGATGAATCGCTGGAAGTTAAAATGCTGGCCTATAACGCCAAAGTTGAAAAATCCCTTGTAAAGAACCCGGAACGTAAAAACCTTACCCACAACAGATTATATACTCCATTAGATACCGTGGGACTTGACTATGAAAGCGACTTGGGTTTTCCAGGCGAATATCCCTATACCCGGGGCGTCCAACCTACTATGTATCGCAGCCGCTTCTGGACCATGCGTCAATATGCTGGATTCTCCAGTGCGGAGGAATCCAACAAACGATACAAATACCTTTTAGCGCAAGGACAAACCGGCTTATCATGTGCCTTCGACCTGCCGACCCAGATTGGTTACGACTCGGATAACGCGATTTCTGATGGTGAAGTGGGCAAGGTCGGTGTGGCAATTGACTCTTTAGCCGACATGGAGATACTTTTCGATGGTATCGATCTTGGTAAGGTTTCAACTTCGATGACCATCAATGCCCCGGCAACTGTGTTATTGGCAATGTACATCGCAGTAGCTGAAAAGCAGGGCGTTGCGACTGAAAATCTCAAAGGTACTATTCAAAATGATATCCTGAAAGAATACTCGGCACGCGGCACTTATATCTTTCCGCCCAAACCCTCTATGCGACTTATCACGAACATCTTTGAGTATTGCTCAAAAAATGTCCCGCAGTGGAATACTATTTCGATTTCGGGGTACCACATCCGCGAAGCTGGGGCGACAGCGGTTCAGGAAATCGCCTTTACCATTGCCGATGGTATCGCTTATGTTGATGCAGCCATTAAAGCCGGCCTCAACGTTGACGACTTTGCTAAACGGCTCTCTTTCTTCTGGGACGTCCATAACAATGTTCTCGAAGAAGTTTGTAAACTGCGAGCTTCACGTCGTGTCTGGGCCAAGGTTATGAAAGAGCGATTCGGTGCGCAGAGTCCCAATTCTATGATGCTGCGAGTTCACATGCAAACTGCTGGCTCCACGCTTACTGCCCAACAGCCTGAAAACAATATCGTGCGTGTTGCACTGCAGACAGCGGCCGCTGTTCTCGGCGGAACGCAGTCGTTGCATACCAACTCCAAAGATGAAGCTTTGGCATTGCCGACAGAAGATGCAGTGCGCGTAGCCCTGAGAACTCAGCAAATCGTCGCTTACGAAAGTGGGCTGGCCGATGTCGTCGATCCACTAGCTGGTTCCTACTACATTGAAGCCTTAACCAACCAAATAGAACAAGAATGCTGGGATTATATCAAAAAGATTGATGACTTGGGTGGCGCAGTTGAGGCTATCGAAAAAGGCTATATCCAAGGAGAAATCCAAGAGAGTGCTTACAAGTGGCAAATGGAAGTGGAGAGCAAGCAACGGATTATCGTTGGTGTTAATCAATTTCAGATTGAAGAGAAACCGTCGGAAGGTTTGCTGCGAGTAGATGAATCAGTTGGCGAAATGCAGAAAGAAAAACTGGTACAACTTCGAGCTACGCGAGATAATGCCACGCTCACAGCCAAACTGGCCGCGCTGGAAGAAGCCGCAAGAGATGAGAACAAAAACCTAATGCCTTTTATTCTTGACGCTGTCAACGCCTATGGAACGATCGGTGAAATCTGTGGCATACTGCGCAAAGTATTCGGCGAATATGAAGCACACATTAGCTTGTAAGCCAAGAGGAAAAGGTGAGGACAACGAAAGGAATGGTTTTAACGATGGATAAACGTATTAGAGTGTTAGTAGCCAAGCCTGGTCTTGATGGTCATGACCGTGGAGCTAAAGTCATAGCCCGCGCTCTTCGCGACGCTGGCTTTGAGGTAATCTATACCGGGTTGAGGCAGACACCGGAGCTCATCACCGAAACAGCACTGCAAGAAGATGTCAATGTAATTGGCTTGAGCATCTTATCCGGTTCCCATAATACGATATTCCCTAAGATATTGACACTAATGAAAGAAAAAAATATGAGCGACGAGGTGCTTCTGATTGGCGGTGGAGTTATCCCCGACGACGATATCCCAGGTCTCAAGGCAGCTGGCGTGGCCGAAATATTTGGACCCGGGACCCCTACCGCCAGTATTGTCGATTTTATTAAAGCAAACGCGAAATAATATGGTGCAGCAGACAGAGCTGCGGTGGTATTCCCCCGACCGTCCTACATCATTAGAACATGTGTAGATAATCTATGAGGTGGTGGAAATCTAGTGGATATCGTTCAGGAACTTTTGAAGGGCTCAAAGCTTGCTTTGTCCCGGGCTATTACAGCAATAGAAAATGAATATGATGAAGCCTTAACTATTATGCAGGAACTATATCCACATACTGGTCGAGCCCATGTAATCGGCATTACCGGGCCACCGGGAGCGGGGAAAAGCACTCTGACCGACAAATTGGCCAAGCAATTCCGTCGTCAGGGAAAAACCGTTGGCATCGTCGCTGTCGATCCCACCAGCCCATTTTCTGGAGGTGCCTTTCTCGGTGATCGTATCCGGATGAATGAATTGACCATGGACCCAGAGGTGTTTATTCGCAGCATGGGGACTCGGGGTAGCCTGGGCGGCCTGTCGCTCAAGACTGCTGAAGTTGTGAAGATTATGGATGCAGCAGGTAAGGACATTATCTTTATTGAAACCGTCGGCGTAGGTCAGTCAGAAGTAGATATCATTAGAGTGGCAGATACGACAGTAGTGGTGTTGGTTCCCGGTTCAGGCGATGATATCCAGGCAATCAAGGCTGGAATCCTTGAAATCGGCGATATTTTTGCGATAAACAAAGCCGATCGCGAGGGTGTTGAACGGTTGAATAACGAGCTTGAAATGATGTTGAACTTAAATCAGAGTGCAGTAGACTGGCGTCCACCGGTTAAAAAAACAATAGCTAGTGAAGGCATTGGGATCGACGAACTCATGAGTAAGATAGAAGAGCATATACGCTACCTGAACTCCTCAAATGAATTGGCCATCCGACATACACAGCGGGCCCGGAATGAACTTCTGGCCCTCGTGAAGGAGCAGATCAGTCGCCATGTGTTAGCAAAGATCACGGTGTCCGGCGAATTTGATTCGTTGGTAACTAATATCGAACAACGGATACAAGACCCTTATACCATTGCTTCTAGGTTATTAAGTAATTATTTGCGTTAATATCTATTCAGATTGTCTGCCTTGGCTTGAACTTTAAAGGAGGCTGAAAAAAATGCGTGTCCTGATAAGAAGAGAAAGCATCGGCAAAATAACCCTTCAGGAAACTGCCAAAATCGCGATTATAACCATCGAACGATCGACCAAGCGTAATGCCTTAACCGCCAATATGTGGAGTGAATTAGCCCGCTTGGGGAAAATAGCCGAGGCAAATCCGAAAAATAGAGTCGTTATTCTGAGGGGGAGACCAGGTCAATTTACTGCGGGCTCTGATATTAACGATTTTTGCAATATGTCATCAGATGAGGCAAACAGTGCCTTCGCAAAAATGGAAGAAGCAATCCAAACCTTTGAAAGCCTTTCCTTGCCTGTAATAGGAGTGATCGACGGTCCTGCTATGGGAGCTGGGTTTATTTTATCACTTGCCTGCGATATCAGAATCGGCACTGAAAATACCAAAATGGGTATTCCCGTTGGATGTCTTGGCATAAGGTTAGCACCATCTTTTGTTAGAAGAATAGTCAAATTTATTGGTCCTAGTCGTACCAAAGAATTGGTTTACACCGGCAAAATATATAATTATCTCGAGGCCCAACATCTAGGTTTATTGAATTTTGTGATTGAAAAAAATGTGAAGCCTAAGGATTTTTACCTTAAATTAGCTCAAACTATTTCTAAGCAATCCTTAGCTTCCTTAAAAGCTGTCAAGAAATCTGTAGAATTATGTGAATGGAAACAAGATCTCCCCTGGAACTTCGTCGATCCAGAAGATTTTCATGAAGGTTGTTTAGCTTTTAAAGAAAAACGCACTCCGAACTTTACCAAAAAAAACGTCTAGAATGGTTCCTATGCCTCACTCGCTCAACTTAGGGGAGGGGAATTAATGTTAGAAGTTTTCGCCTTTGTTGGGCCGAGTGGTTCCGGTAAAAGTTATCACGCCATAGAGCTTGCAAGTGACCTTAATACAGACATCATCATCGATGATGGTTTGTTAATAACCATAAGTGGCCGTATTGCAGGAGGTATATCCTCGAAATTACAACTGACGAAGGTCGGGGCAATTAAAGCCGCGCTCTTCACAGACGATGATCACCAAAAAGCAGCGATTAAAATTCTAAACGACTTAAACCCCAAAGCTATCTTGATTTTAGGAACTTCAAATAAGATGGTGGAAAAGATAGTTAAACGTTTGAATTTAGTTTCAATCTGCAAATTTATAAACATTATAGATATTGTAGATAGTAACCAGATAAGGACGGCTAATTACTTTAGAAAGCAATTAGGCAAACATATTATTCCTGCTCCAACAATCGAAGTAACTAGAACTTTTCCGAATATTATTATCGAAGCGATTCAGACTCTTCTAAAACGCAACAAATCATCAAATCTAAGATTATTAGAACAAACTATTATTAGACCACATTTTTCTTACCTTGGAAGAATTATAATAGCAAATCGAGCTATCGAAGATCTAGTTCGAGGAACTCTCCGATATTATACAGATATTTCAAGGATTAACCATGTTAAAATTAAATGCGATGCTGGTAATGCCATATTATCAATACACTTAGACCTGATATTTGGTGTTAAGATTTCTCAGTACGTTCAGAATATGCAACGGAATTTAAAAGAAGGCATCGAAAAATGCACCGATTTCAACATAGTTTCCTTGGACATTACTATAGATGACTTAGAATTTAGAAAAACGCATTAGAATAATATTATACCCAACGCAACGGTCGTTGCTATAACGTGAATGTGTACCAACTAAATTTCTCATCAATTTTTCAAAAACATGTTTATAAAACAAGTCCAGCTCTTCTTTGCTACCATGGAATGTTAGGGAGGTGAAAAACACTTAAATAACATGTGTATATTATCATAAGTTAAGAGGCGAAGATTACGGAGTTAAGAATATTTAAAGTATGTAAATTCGAAGAGGTTATAGATTTTTAACATTAGCTATATTGGAGGTAAAGAAAGATGAAGGAAATACTCATGGAAGAAATCGTTTCAGCGGTTAAAAAGCTTTGTATAGAGGCAAATTATGATCTAGGTTCCGACATAATGGCCGGGTTTAATCAGGCGTTAAAGGATGAGCGTTCACCGTTGGGCCAGGAGGTGTTAGAACGTCTTATTGAGAACGCCGAAATAGCACACGAGGAAAGTGTCCCAATGTGTCAGGACACTGGCATGGCGGTGCTTTTTGTTGAAATAGGCCAGGATTTGCACGTTGTCGGGGGGGGCCTCACCGATGCTATTAACGAAGGGGTACGTCAAGGGTATGACGAAGGATACTTACGCAAATCAGTGGTAAAAGATCCCTTTGAGCGGGTCAACACGGGAGATAACACTCCGGCGGTGATCCACTATGATATTGTTCCCGGCGATTCACTACACCTTGTAGTGGCTCCCAAAGGGTTCGGGAGCGAAAATATGGGAGGCTTAAAAATGTGTAAGCCTTCTGAAGGCCTAGAGGGTGCAATGCAATTTGTCGTGGACACCGTCGATCGAGCGGGTGGAAACCCTTGTCCCCCGATTATTGTCGGAGTGGGCGCGGGCGGAACAATGGAAAAGGCAACTTTCCTTGCCAAAAAGAGCTTACTTCGCGAAGTGGGCAAACATAATCCGGAAGAGCGTCTGGCAAAAATCGAGGAAGAGTTATTAGACCGCGTTAATCGACTTGGCATTGGTCCCCAAGGATTTGGCGGTGTGACGACTGCACTTGCTGTCAACGTAGAAGTATATCCTACGCATATTGCTGGAATGCCAGTTGCGATAAACATTGGCTGCCATGCGACTCGCCATAAGGAAATCACCCTACAAGGGAGGGACAGTAAATGAGCCAAGCCATATGCATTGAAACTCCTCTAACTCAGGAAAAGCTTACGGGTCTAAAAGCTGGGGACAATGTCTTGATAAGTGGTGTGATTTATACAGGACGAGATGCCGCCCATAAAAAAATGGTTGAGGAAATGGAGCAAGATGTTGAGCTTCCTTTCTCGATGAAAGATCAAATTATTTATTTCGTAGGGCCCACTCCTGCCAAAGAGGGGCAAGTGATTGGTTCAGCTGGGCCGACGACAAGCGGACGGATGGATGCCTATTCGCCAAAGTTGATTGCTGAAGGATTGACGGGAATGATTGGCAAGGGGCTTCGTTCTCCGGACGTAGTTGAGGCGATGAAAAAACATGGTGCCGTCTATTTCGGCGCGATTGGTGGAGCGGGTGCTCTTATCGCCAAACGTATTGTTTCGTCCGAAGTAATTGCTTATCCTGAACTGGGACCAGAAGCAGTACGCCGCCTAGTCGTTAAAGATTTCCCAGTCATAGTGATTATTGATCACAATGGAAACAATCTCTATGAAATTGGGAAAGCGCAATACAAAAAGGCGTAGAGCCTACGCCGAAATCATTGCTATCACGTGTGAAGAAGCTATTCAACATGGCTTATTGTATAATTGATGAGTCTAGAAAACATTCGAAAATTAATATTACTAAATGAGGCCTCATTAAACACGTCGTAGTAAGGCAACTTTTTAGGTATGATGACTAAAAAGTTGCCACTTTTTTATAATTATTGATGACTTTCAGTTATTAATAAACCCATAAACCCGTTCTCTTATTCCTCCTTTGCGCGAAAAAAAGAGTAACAGAATATTTTCTGGTTTTCCGATTCATCTTGCAGAACTTTACCCCACGGGCTACTGGGCAGGGATTTTGTTTTGATTTTGGGGGATTTTAGCTGCAACTAGTCCCTTAGTGACAGGTTTCTTAGATGCCAAGGCTGTTGCGGCTGTCTCTCTGATTTATGTCGGAATCATTACTCTCTTTTGGGCCAAAGAAACAAACGGTAAACTGTATTATTGAAATGTTATTCCATCTCTCCAACCAGTATTGTGCGAGACCACTAGAACGATTAGAAGAAAATCATACCGACCACTGCAGCCGCTGCAATAAACGTGAAGGTACCTACTTTGACTTTTCGTTGGTTTAGTACAAAATATCCGATACCTATTACTATAAAGGCCTTTAGCATCATCCAGGATAGGAAGGTATTACTTACCTGATACAAGGGCTTAAGGCCAATAATGTAGGCAGCACTGATGAGCAGACCTAGCACAGCTGGTCTAACTCCCATCAGAAGAGCATTTATATACTTATTGGTTTTAAACTGAGTATAGAATTTGGTAATGATTACCGAAGCAGTAAATGAAGGGATACAGAGAGCTATGGTAGCAATCAACGCACCCAGGATACCTGCTACTTTGAAACCGATATAAGACGATGAATCAACTGCAAACGGCCCGGGGACGACCTGGGCAATAGCAATAACTTTGACATAATCAGCCAATGATACCCAGTTATGGGATACCATCTCTGTTTCAAAGAAGGGAATCATGGCATAGCCACCCCCAAAACTGACCGCTCCAATTTTTAAAAAGACAAGAAATAATTCAATGAGGTTCATTTCCCTTGCCCTCCATTTTCATAAAGTATAGATTCTTACCGAAGCCCAGCCCTGCCAGAAGCAGAAGCACGAAAACGACGTTGACCTTGGTAAAGAGTAAAAGGGCAGTGGCCAAGAGAGCTAAGGCTATGTCAGAGTATTGTTTGATCGCTGTTTTCCAGGTTTTCTTCACAGAATTAAGAATCAAAACAGTAACCCCCAGAAGAATTCCCGTAAAAGCCTTGTGGACAAAGAAGTTATCCGTAAATCCCCATATTACAAAAGTCAGGAGCAAGATCAAAAAAAAGGTTGGTAGGATAGACGAAATTGTAGCAGTGGTCGCGCCTAGAATACCTTTTTTTCGATAACCAATCATCGTCGCCGAATTAACAAAAATAATTCCGGGCAAGGTTTGGGAAATAGCCATGATATCAGTCAGTTCATCATTGCTTACCCATTGTTTTAATTCAACTACTTCCTTTTGCAATATAGCTATGACAGCATAACCGCCACCAAATGCTAAACAGCCAATTTTAAAAAACGTAATAAATAACTCTAAAAATATTTTCATAGTAGCCTCCTTTACTCGTCCATCTTCAGACTACTTCAGCAATAGTTTATCAAAAATATTCTCCTTATGTTCGGTATTTTTGGTATACCGTATACCAAAAAATTGTGTTAATTTCGGGCAGAATTTTAATTTACTTGGCGTTTTTGATTACAGTATATAACTTTAATTTCTGAAATTCAACATATTTGGTATACCAAATATGTTAGTTACTATTTTTCCCAAAAAGCCATTTCTAAAAACGCTTTACTAGAATTTTCTACATGTCTTTTCGCAGCGACTTCCGCCAGCGTGCTGTCATGGTTACGTAACGCTTCAATGATCTCATTGTGTTCCGTCCATACTTCTTCAGGACGTCCGGGTTTAGAATATGCCACTTGCGTAAATTTGGTAATATACTCACGCAGCATATTGAAAAGATTATATAATCTTGGGCTTTCAGCAGCTCTGTAGACTATCTCATGAAACTTATCGTTTAATTGATTAGATTTCTTGAAATTTCCTCTGCCGTGTTCATCCGAAATCTCCTTCACGAGCAGTTCCAAGCGTTCCACTTCTTTAGGTTTAATTTTCGTGGCTGCAATACTACAAATAAGCGCTTCCAAGGATGCTCTGATGAGCAGAATCTCTATAATATCTGCCTTAGTGAATCCGGAAACCACAACTCCCTTTCGGGGGATATGCGTGACTAACCGTTCTAATTCGAGCTTACGAATTGCTTCACGCACCGGGGTCCTGCTTACCCCAAGTTGCTCTGCAATGTTGCGTTCCACAAGCCTCTGCCCCGGTGCTAATTTCTTATCAAGAATGGCATCTCTCAAAATTGAAAACACCGAATCACGGATATGACCCATGTCATCAAATTTAATGGGTGAAAATCGATATTCCAATTGCCTTCTCTCCTTAAAATTTATCAGTTCGACCTATTTCTTGACTGCCACTAGACCATAAAAAACCTCCGCTAGTTGCATATCCTTAATCAGTTCATACCCAGTAACTTCTAACATATTCTTTACTTCATTTAAACTTATGCGATGATCAATTGGTGGACCCACTTCTGTTTGCTTCTTCTCCCAGTCAACCACGGCTATTTTCCCTGCAAACTTTAAGAGACGATGGGCTTCCTGTAGAAACTGTTCCTTATTCTCAATTTCATGTAGCACATTAACCATCAGGGCAAAACTCACGGATTCATCGGGAAGTATTAAGTTGTATTCTTCGGTCTTAACTAGGACAACATTTGATATATCGGCCAAAACTGCCCTTTTTTCTACCTCAGCCAACATTTCGTTCGAAGTGTCCAATGCAAATACTTTATTCGATGACTTCACAATTTCTGCTGCCGGAATTGTGAAATATCCTATTCCGCATCCCAGGTCAGCCATTGTGTCTTCGGAAACCAATCCCAGCATTTCTAAAGTAGGGATGGGAGGTAGGTTCTGTCTTCTCCATTGATCGTCAAGTTTATTTTTGTTTGCTGGATTGAATTTGTGCGCCATAATTTATTCCTCCATCAGTTTTATAAATTATAAAGTATTAGATTGTGAAATACTAACCTGATTATATCACTTTTATAGCCTGGTTCAATTTTATCCATATATCCTTCCTGTTTGACTTTACCTGGGTTGTCTAAGTCTAATGTCTAAACTATTTACCTAAATTTACAAATAGGGCAGTTATGCTGACCAAACTCTACGCGAATTCACAATCGTTTTTCATAAACCTCAACCAACATAAGCCTTGCAACTATCATATGCAAGGCTTATGTCAGTGCCAGAACAATCTGTGACAGACTATTTAAAGTTTGGATGTTTAACTTTAGTCCAACCAGTTTACTTTCTATTTTTACGCTCATAAAGCAACTCAAGCCATTCCTCAGAGGTATAACAGCTGCCAAGAGGATTGGACTTTCCTTCGTACATACCATGAAAATCCGAACCGCCTGTCAAGATTAAACCGTATTTTTTTGCTTCAGACATTATGAGCTTCACGGCAGCCTCATCGTTACTCGGGTGCCACGCCTCCAACCCATCTAAACCTGATGCCAAAAGTTCAGGTATCAATTCCATGTTTTTATAGCCGTAGGGATGGGCCAGTACAGCAACTCCTCCGGCTTGTTTTATCGCTTCAACCGCCTCAAAAACATCAAGATATTCAATTTCTTGATAGGCAATTCCGCCTGGATCCCCATCTTTAGGTTTAGCAAAAAGCTTCTTATATAAGTCTCCTTTTAAGGTTGATGTATACCCCAGTTCCATCAAAGCATGCATGATATGCTGTTTATAAACATTTGTACTGCCGCCGGCAATCCTGCCGACATGACCCCAGGATATGGGGTAACCTGCCTCGATTAGTGTTGCGACTATCCACTTGGAAGTTGCCTGTCTTTGAATGAGCATAGATCGACATACTTCTTCGACTTGTTGTGGCTCATCTAAAAGATACCCTAAAACATGCGCTTTTCTGTCTCTCTTGTAGTCAAAGGCTGATATTTCAATCCCGGAAATAATATTAACTCCCAATTCCTTGCCTGTATTTTCTGCTTCCTCAAGTCCTTCTACAGTATCATGATCAACTATAGACAGGGCCTCGAACCCTAAAGTTTTACCCAATAAGACGATATCATATATCTCCAGGGAGCCATCCGAAACTCTGGAATGAATATGCAAATCAGCTTTCATATTTTTCTCCTTTGGGGTATGGATTTGTAGACCACAATAACGCCTGTACTGTATGTCTACATCAAATTGAAATTACTTTAAAATATACTACTAGGATTATTGAGATTAGACATCGAACAACAAAAGTGAAAGTCTTGCTTTTTTAAGCATACAGGATGCTTGTAAAGTCTATATTATCTATAGATTAGTTTCTTGTTATTTTTAGATCTTTCCGTCGCTGAACTCTCTCTATTCTTATTTCCTAAGACTCATCGATTCGCTTTGAAATGCCATTGAACGCTTTTCCGTGTTGATATCCTATCAGCATAGCATTTTGGTTATTAGCAGTATAGCGAGGACTAGTCTGAACCGTTCTCAATTTAAGGTCCTCGTAAGCTCTTAGGACCAAGCTATCGGTCACTAAAACAAGCCCCCAATTATTTTTCTTAACTTGTTCTTCGTACTGAGCGGATAAACCTGATAACCATCCCGTCATATAATCGTTCTTATGCCCAGTATAAGCCTGATTGCGGTGATTTTTTTTAAAGTCAGCAAGATAACGGCTAGTCCCATAAACGATGGCGTCTTTAGCAAACGTATAAACTGTTTCAGCTAATTCCACATCCTCTTTTAGACCTAAAAAAATAAGACCTCCGTTATCGTTAGTAGACCTAAGAATATAGGACTTACAGCAAAAATTCGTAGCGATGATTCTTGCTAGACTTCTCTTCCACCAGAACAATCGCTCACCGTTTGTTATATTCTCATGAACAACCTCTCTGGGAATTTGTTTATTGGATAGTCTCTCAATTTCCGATTGTTCAATACCATTTTCAACCATAAGTTTTTGGGCTGCTAACAAGGCACTTTGGGCCTCATGGTCGTTTTCGTTTCCCTCCGCTAGCTTAAATAACTTCTGAATTCGTTCTAAAAGTTTTTGATTTTGATTATTCATCCCTGTCCCCTCCTAAGAACATCTAATTATATATTATTGCTTCCACCTTTTCGATTGGATTCATTGAAGCCATATAAAAAACACCCTCATTCCGAAAAATAAGGGTGCTGATTTTTTAAATTTATTATTTGGAGAATTTAAGTATTCTCTTAATTACTTTTCGATTCACTGATAAATCTTCGTCAGTGCTTTCTTCACCATTTGGCCCTACTGACCATTCTTTGTCTTTAACTAAATAAAAACCTGTAAACAGAATTTCCTCTGGAGTAAGTGCTATCGCACCAGGAATTGGCGCGTTTGGAGAATAAATTATATCTAATTCTTCATGCCACGTCCATCCAAGTTGGTCACCAGACAGGTATTCCCAAGACTTAACCTTCTGCCAAGCTCCTGGAGCTAATGGCGGTTTTCCCTGAACCATGGGATCAAAACTCTTGTCCCAGTTCCGCTCTATAAAGACGGTATCTGTCTGTTTCCATTTAAAAGGGGTTGGCAGCGAACCCTCTAGAAAGGCTTCCCAATTATCTAATGTTCCTTTAAACGTGCGAGCTCGTGCATCATATCCGTATTGATCAGTTTTGGCAAAAGCAGTACTGGGGAAAACAACTACCGAAGATAAAATCAAAACAATAAACAGAAACTTACTTATAACTTTCAAACTAATCCTCCATTATTATTTGTTTATGTGCCTATCATATATTATAAATAATGGAAATACCTAAATTTTATGACAAATATTGTCGAGTACAAGGCTATAATTTGTCTATCAGCTATCCCGTCCTGTCGCCAAATTGTACGAGCTTGTTTAACCTTGACAAGGACGCATATTAGGATTGATGAGAAAAATTTTAATTACATCATAGGCTCTAATAATGTAAATACTAAATCTATATGATAGCATGAATTGAATGGACGTGTTTTCCTTGAATAAAGATTATACAATTATTGCTGTCGGATGGATTATAACGACAGTTTCGTTAGTGAAATTTATTCCGAAAAATAAAATTCGTGAAGCATTGGTCGCCTTTCTCGTTAACCAGCTTATAACATGGGTACTCGGATTGACTGTTGTGGAGCTTGGATTAATTGAATATCCAGTTAGACTCTTTCCACATGCAAATAATACAAGTTTCACCTTTGAATATTTTATTTATCCCTCAATGTGTGCCATATTTAATGTTAATTATCCTAAAAGCAAAAGCCGCTTTGGTCAGTTTATGTATTACTTTTATTACTGTACAACTTTTACTATATTCGAAGTAATTATTGAAAAAAATGCAAACCTACTTAAATATATTCATTGGTCTTGGTATATAACATGGATTACACTTCTCATAACTTTTTACATGACACGAAAATTTTATGTATGGTTCTTTAGGCTAAACAAAGATAACTAAGTGAGCTTACTTAATTTATAGCTTTTCGAATGTATATGTAAAATACTGAGGGCAGCGAAGCTCTAAGAAGTTCTACTTCCTTGCCATGCTGCCCTCATCAAGGTTTTTATTAAGTTATTTGCTCCCTACCTATCGAAAGGGCTAGGTTTTCGCATTTGTTAACAGATAATAAAGTCTGTCACCGAAGTTACCTATAATTTGAGCATTCTAGAGTCTATTTATATTGATTAAATATTATTTATGTTTGTCACTACCATAATCCTATAAAAAGCGTGCATATAATAAACTCTGTCACTATGGTCTTGTTTCGATCTGTTGTAACTCATGGGGTAGAAAGGTGAAATGTTCTATTAGCTACTCGAGATCCAATTTCGCTTCATTCTGTCCCTCTCCCTGGGGTTTACTTCTTTTTCACTTTTAGAGTTAAAATTAATTTATGGCTTGGTGTTTCCACCAAAGTATTCATTGCGTGATTCAAGCCAGTCAGTAAACTGATCAAGCCATTCATTTTGTGATAGATTAGTTTCAATATAGCCATCAATCTTGATATAGTGATTGTCCTGAAGTTGCCAACTCTCTAACTGAATCTTTGGTAAATGTAAAAAGTAATCAAAAGGCTTTTGAAGAGCATTAGTAATAAATTTTAAACAAGACTCGTATTCAGTTTGTTTCAAATCCCCTGAAATAAAAGAATCTAATATTTGTCTTTCAATGTTAATTAATAATGCGAACGATCTTTTTGAATATCCCTTGGCTCTTATATATCGAAGTAAATTCTCGTTAATGATACTTCTTTGTTCATACAATATTTTTCACCCCTGATCCAATGCTATTATAGCAAATCGATAAAATGGTTGAGTTCAATTATGCTATAGTTATTTCTATGAATATCGTTATTGGATCGTGTTTGATCCACCAGCCAATCCAAATGTCGTCATTCCCTTGGTTCAATCTATAAAGAAATTTAATAGAGGGATTTTTCCTGAGTATAAACTGAAATAGCTCTGCTTGTTTCTCTCTCTTATCAATTAACGCTCCAATCTCGGGTTCGACAGTCAAAAGCCATTTTAGGCACACGAAAAAATTATGAATCTAGCAACCATGCGGGTTTCAGCGGTTATACACATCATCTTGTTGCTAATGGCAGCTTGAGGCGCCGCTATCAAAATAGGTCAATATTCATTTATTACTATTGTGGAACACTTATAATATGGACAACACTAACAATCAGTTTTAGTATAATATGCAAAGTTTGCTACTGATATATGGCCAAAATTTCAATACTTCTATAGTCTTCATCTAAATATAACTCTTTCAAACCATCAGGACGTTCGTTCGACATTGAACGTCTAAATGAACGATTTAAAACAATAAAATCTTTCAATGGATCAAATACCGCTTTGTTTCTACTTATAATATCTTGAGAAATAATTCGTGCTAATATTGTAACTTCTGAAGTCTCATATTCTTCTAATTGAGGATATTCGATTCCTAAATACTGGGAGTCAATTTTTGAACATAATAAGTAATTCTGGAGTTCTGTTACCAAAGGTATTTTTACTTGAGAAGAAGCAAAAAATGTTTTAAATGCCTCCTGCTCATCTGTATCCATATCTTTTGAAATTGAATTAATCAACATAGGTTTCAATTGTGTTATAGTCTATGTTAAATCGAATGCTTCTGGTATACTAATGGTGCTATCAAATTTCATTATATATCCACGTCTCAGTGTTGTTATATCGAAATCACTAGACTGTGTAAAATCAAAATAGTCATCCCGTTCAGCTAATAAACGTTCAAATTCATCACAATCAAATAGTAGACTTTCCTCAATTGTAGCTTCATAACTTTTGGTGGCTTTAATTTCTCCCCCCGCAATTGGTAAATGTATGTTGGCACCTTTATCATTTGAAATGTCCATTTTCTCTATCTTTACATTTCTAGAACCTCTAATTATTGCCTTATAATCGTTTATTTTTTTGGTATCATAATATAATAAATTCCCAAACATTTATTTTCTCTCCATCCTTGTAATTAAATTTTCATTCGTTATGTATTTTAAGTTCATCAACACTGATAGACTTCGATTGCTATCATGAATTGACAGTGTTAAATAGTTCAACAAGCTTCAAAACATAATTACTCAGTCTTCCATATCTCTAATAATATAAGGGACGTATTGAATATTTCCTGCAACTCTCGCTTTACTCGATTCAATAATGGTATGTTCCAGCCGTTCAACTTCGCTTCTTGTTAGTTCAAGCTTACTGTTGAATTTAGTTTTATAATTATTAAGGTAACAATTAAATTTATTTTTGTTATCTTCATCTTGAAAAATAAAAATAGATTCACATACCGCTAATAACGGAAATTCATCACTTTCAATATGTGCATCATTTTCTATTATATACTGCACACTGGTAAAGCCACGTCGGGGCTTATCTTCAGTATCAGGGATCAACCAATCGCGTCCATTTTTTTTTGCATGTCTTAATTTCCCGCGTCTTATCCATTGCCTTATGGTAACAGGTTCTACATTATGCATAGCGGCATATTGCTCTACTGTAAGGTAATCGCATTCAACTGTGATTAAAGTGTGTTCCACGGTTGAGGTTATGCCACTAATTTCATTATTTTCAACTTCAATCTCATCAGCCTGACACAGATTCAACTCTATGCTATTTCCTAAAAACTGATATTCATAGAACCACCAAAGCTCTGTCAGAGCAGGAAGTTTGCATTTCTTTACCGCTGCAATGAATTTTTCGCAAAGTTTTACTCTGTTTTTTACAACTTCATATGAATATCCAGGCTTTTCATTTAATTTTTCGTGTTCAATAAATAACTCTAATGACTTTAAAACATCTTCACGTGTAAACAGATAATCTTCACGAAATAGTTCTTCTTTAATGTCCATAGAGAAGCAAACCTCCAAAAAAAATGAGTTGCCATAATTGTAACGCAACGTTACAATTATGGCAACTATTTTAGAGACATTTATTTATACCATGAAAGGAGATTCGTATTAACCTACTTTTTATACTTTACCTAGGTTAATCCTAACTTCCGGTTATAGACATGGCTACACGGCCATTCTCCAATAAATCCTCGCATAAAAGCGTTACTTTTTTCATACTGTTAAAGGTTGCCTTATTGAAGACCCCGACGAAATGCGGTCTTGAGACGATCAAGAGCTTTTGACTCCGTAGCCACAATCTCTTTGTGCCGTCCCTACTAGGTATAGGGTTGTGGCCTGTCTGGGAAATTGTATGTACTTTATCTAGCTTCTTTAGCTCTGATGCCATCTTTGCAAGGATCTTGTTCGTATCAATACCGACATTAACCGTAAAAGCTAGCTCATTTCTAAAACGATTTCAATTATTAAGCAGCTTCCACTGGGTCTTTATATAGGCTCTTTCCTCTCATCTTCGAAATGGACTTCGAGGCTATGCTCAACATACCCAGGATCATTATCTCTGTCATTCAATGATTCTTGAAAAGCACACTAATAAGTCTGCCCCCCAAATCACCCCTGATGAATTTGGACAGTATCTTCATGACCATATTAAATCCGGAATTGACTATTTAATTGGCAAACACATTTTCTATTCATTTTAGGGGATAGCCCCTTGAAAGAAGAACCTCCTCCACTTGTTTTTTTACTAAATCGCTACACACTTTATACTGCTCCATACTCAAAACATGTTTTACATTTACGATTCTTCCTCGCTCTTTAAGAACTTCAATTGCATGGGAAATAAAGCGTAATTGAAAAGCTTCCCTAGTTTCAGCTAGTTCCTGAAGGCATAGAATCGTTTTAGGCATTTTATTAGGTCCTTGACTGATTCTTCCTCGATTATGGGTTGGTATTGCCTGCCGAATTGTATAATTTTTAAGTTGCTTTCTTGGATTCTCATCGTAAAGTTCCTTAGCGACCTTCTTTACAATTTTTTCCGTTTCTCTATCTATTAAATTCCAGTCGATTTCCTTAAATCCGATGCGATGTAACGACGGTAAAACAGAATCCAACCACTCTCTATCATGGCGTTGTAGCCATGCATAATGTTTGTAAGTTCTTTGTCGTAACTCAGCACGTGAGATATCCTTGTTTTCTTGAAGGGCATAAAGGATTTGTCTCTTCGCTTCCTCGTGTCGTTCCAATTCAAGATATGTGCTTGCTACCTCTTGTATCACCACAATAGAATCCTTACCCTCAGTAAGTAATTTTTCAATTGTCTGGCTAATTCCTCGAACAATAAGCTTTGTTGAGCCCAAATACCTTGCCGTGGCACTCAAGGATTGTGTTTTTTCGTATACTTCGAGGAGTTTCTGTATCCACTCAACACTAAACATAGCGTAAACTACTGACCCAACTTTAAAAGGATCATCTTTCGATAAACGCACAATATGTGTATGCGCAGCCCATCTTTTCACGCCCAATTTCTCCGCTGTTACATCAATACTTCCGGTCTTCTCAAAAGTCTCAATCAAAACGCGTTCCCATAAGGCCCCATAGTTTATAACTTTAACCTTCCCCGTTTCTTTCCCATCTCTCCAATGAAGCACATAAGTGAATCCGCACTCCGGACATGTAAAGATCGCTCTTATATACCATATATTTTTTACCCGGGCGTTTCCCCTTGCACAAGATAAAATAGTAGGCTGCTCATATTGGAAACAAACCTTATTCATACATCGCCACGGTCCATTGCCAAATGGTATTTCACATTCAAGCACCGGTGTCCGATTAGTCACGAAATCTTTGACAGAACCAGCAAACATCCTCATAACCAATATATTAATTAGCAAAGAGTTTTTGATTTCAATGGCTGGATCGATGAGTCCTTGAGGCAAATAATTTTGGATATTGTATAGAGGAATACCTAATTCATCTAATGTTTTTTTGGGGAAAATAGATAGAAACATATCGACGAACTTTTTGCTTCGACATCTTCCACTTAATGTTACATACTGCCCCGTCTCTAAATAGCCCTGGTACAGCATTCTAATGTTATCGGTAGTGAATCACTAACGTTGCATTAAAATAATCTGATCTTGTCAAAAGGTTAAATGGATAATTACACCATGGAGATCTTAATATTATTTGGTACATACATCCAACTAACTTTTCCCGACCTGAGGAAGTCAACCACCACCTAAGAGG
>JARLHW010000153.1 GCA_031292075.1 Desulfosporosinus sp. | reverse complement strand
CAGATTCACCGCGACGAAAAAGAGGGACCAGCTGTAATTTCGCCTCATGGAGTGGAGTACTACTTTGGTGGCGTGCGCCACAGAAATTGTGGTCCAGCAATTATAAGAAGAGCGACAATCGGCTTTGGCGATCAGTGCGTTAAAAGCATGGTCGTCTGCTACTATCGCTTCGGCAATGTTCATCGTCCTACAACAGAAGGACCCGCGGTGTCTCTCGACGGCCTCGACATATACGCGGAGCATAACAGACCACATAGACCAGTTGACGAAGGACCAGCGTTTGTCTGGGCCAATCCGGCTTGGGCTGGCGGCCAGAAGCTGCACTGGACACTGAACGACGGAGAGATGTGGACTTATCCGCCGATTGCAATCGAGTTAGGTCCTGAGGAACAGAGCCTCTACGCCGTCCACGGAAAACAAGTTCCAGCACCATAAGGGAAATGTGAAAGTCACGTTTATTTGGTGGGTTAGGGTGATTTTACGGAACAATCCATATCAGAACCGTCCGAGCTTGACTCGTGTGTATATGACTTGTTGTCATCACAATACACCAACTTGTCCTTCTTCCACATTATGTAGCGATAGATCTTCCTGGCCAGACGGTCGCTCATGTCTTTGGTCTTATGTTTGCCGCATTCCCCGCATTCTGCCTCCCAATAGCCCATGTAGTCTTTGTCTCCAGCATACTCTCTAACATGACAGTTAAAGTCCTTGTCTTCAGTGTGTTTTTTGCAAAATCCGCATTTAAGAGACGACGGAGCGTCGAAATGCTTAATGACTTTGTCGGAAAGAGACATTTGTGAATTAATGACTTATACTAGAACATCCACAGTCACATATCCAGCCCAAATGGACACGTTAATAATGTCCAATATAAAACGTCATAGAAATCATATTTGCAGAATAAGAAAAAGGCAATTAAGTCATTGATAATCAATTGTCATTGCTTTCATTTTTTAAAGTTTTTGTGAGTAAAACATGTGCGAAAATTGTGAAAGTTGGTTGTTCGAGCCTCATCCAGATAAAGTGCTGCGTGTTGAATTCTACGAGAAAAAGAAGTCGTGGGAAGAAACAGACTACTTGGTAGTCGTCGAAAACTTGTGTTGCTGGTGTTTGAGAAACAGCCCATATGTCAAGGAGCGCATTCACGAATGGAACACTCACAGAGGTCATGTCACAGTCGTTGACGAAACTCAATAATGAAAGATGGCTAGCATATATTTGTGAGGGGCCATAATGTCAAGTAATCACAAGAAATTTCGTTAAATTGCAATGTTGTTATTGTGCGCATAGATGCAGTCGGGTATGAATCTGCCTGCTATCTAAAAATTCAAATGTATGGCAGATTCATACCCGACCACATCTCTGATTTGAAGTGTTGTTATTTTATGTCAAAGAGAGGATCGATTTTGTAGAGCACAGGGAGGTACATGTTAAAATTCTCAAGAAGCACAAAGGATTTAGACTCCTCACGAAAGTAATACAGACGATCGTTGAATTTGTGGAGCAACTCGGAGAGAATGATTCTACGCGCTCCCTGGCCCTCCACATCCTTCAATGAGAAGGTGAACTTGGTTTCGTAAGCTGCTGCGATCTCGCATGCATCGGTTTTGATTTTCTCGCATGCTGCCTGTATAATAGGCTTGTTGGTCTGTGCTGCCAACATGGCAAGACCGACTGGGGTGAAATCGTCTGGAAACCAGGACATTTAAAAATATAAATACTCTGATGTCATCATTGTCACTTTACGTTTCAACATTGTCATAATGGAGGAGAAATTATGGGGAGCTATTCGGAGAGGCTCGGAAGCTCTACTGGAAAGAAACATGGAAGAGGCAAAAGAACAGGGGCTGTCTGACTTGGTGTCAGCCTATTCTGTTGCAATTGAGCTTGTTCGGGTGGAGCGTGCTTTTCGTTTGAGTCCGCATAACGCAAAAGATCAAGAGGAAAGGATGGAAAGAGTATTCCAAGCTTTACATAGCTGCGGCGGCCATTACTTCTACAAACACAAGACAGTGATGCCTCTATACGAACTGCTATATTGTCTATGTCCCTTGTATTTTAGAGAGGAAGGAGGACTTTTAGGAGAGAGAATGTTCAAATGCGCAGCCAATAATGTTAAAGTTGTCTCTTTTGACTTTTAAAAACAAAATCATAGTAGCTCTTCTACAATCGAAGAAGAAGAAGTTTTGGGGGCTTTGCGATAGAAATGATAAATGAGAATGCCGACAGCCGTGGCGATAACAAGAGTCGATATCACCCCAACCACAGTGACAGTGGAGTTATACCACTTGACCCTTAGATTGCTAACGAGAAGACCTTTTGAACGCAGAGCACGAACAACACCCCAGAATTCTTTGAGGTGTTTGACACCCTGAGATGGTGTCGGGCCAGAGTCACCCATAGAAAGCGAGTTCTTGTAGGCGTGTTGGAGTTGAACATCACCCTGCTTTTCAGCATAGGCAGTAACGTATTTCTTGACCTTTAAGAGGTCGAGCCAGGCCGAAATGTAGAGATCGTCGTGTCGGTGAAGGATTTTAAGGGATTCTTTGCGCATTGACTCCATAGCAGGATTCGGAATGGAGTCTTTATCGCCAAAGATGCCCCGAGGATAGAGGACGCCACACCAACCAGATATAATATCGACCTGGGAGCCGGGTTTGAGATAGAGCTTCTTCATTGGCCAGGGTCTATCCATACGAGAACAGCGGTACCCCCAGACGTTAGGGAAGTGTCCTACCACATGGCCACACATGCATACGGCGGCATTTGGGGTCTGCTCGGATGCTTTGACAAGGGTTTCAACCAGTTTTTCGCCATATTTCTGATCGTCGTCAACCGTGATGATAAGAGTGGTGGGGTCGTCCTCGTTGAGTAAGGGGCCCATCAGTTTGGTCAGAGGACCGTAGTCCTCATCGAGAACAATGACTCTACCAACACCAGGGAGAACACGCTTGACAGTTTTGGCGAGAGCTTTAACGGGGTAGGGTTTGTTCTCGCGAATAGAGTTCTTTGATACAGAGATAAATATAGCGTCAGGTTTGAGTGTTTGAGAGGCTAAGGAGACCAGAGTCTCATCTAGCTTGTCGCAGCGACTGGGAATAGTAGAGAGACTAACCACTATTCTGCGCTTTTGCATTTTTTTGTCGGTTTGAATATAGCCTGGTTTTTTACAATCACTTGCCTCCGCGATCCAGAGCCACCAAAATGGTGAATAGTCTATGACTGTCCCCTTGGACACAGGTCTGAGACATGTCGAGTAAAGTGTCCTGAAAGAGGTCATAGCACTCCTTTTCGTCAATGCGCTTGATATACTCTATCCATATGAGGGCAAGGAGTCCGGCTGGCATAACCCCACATAGATCCATGTCTGTGACTTGTTTCCTACCTACCATCTTTGCGAGGACCATCTTGACCATTGGGTCTTCATGATAATATGATGCAATTTCCTCAACTACCTTGTCAAACATTTCAAAATAGAGCTTGCTCTGTTCACAAAGACGTGGATACTCGGTGTTGATGACTTCGCGCATAGCGGGGGACCAATGATGGACATTTTCCTCTTTCCAAGCTGTTAATGTTGTTGGTGCATGAACCACAAATAAGGGCTCCTTCTTTTTTACAACACAAGTTGGCGGTGGCAAACCAAGGCCGAGCTGGAACACTGCATTAAACGGATCCTCGTCAGTCGATATGATGCACGCCATTGTTGCATTTAATTAAACATTTTAATAGTATGGATCAATTTTAAAGAAATGGCCGCAACAATACTGGGGGGAGGACTGATAACAATGGCGGTTGGCGGGCTTGCCAATATGCTCACATACTTGGGCGATGATCTCGAAACTTCAGTGCCGTCCGTGTCGTACAATGAGTTTGAAAAGAAGGCTAGGACTGGCGATCTTGTGTTTACTTCAGGCCCGACCAGCGTCCATCGTATGATAACCAAGTCCACCTGGTCACATAGCGGTATTATCTGGAGAGACCCAAAGACAGACTTTATCTATGAATGGAGTTCCCATATGAAGTGGGAGGGCGTAATGAACACTATTGGCCAAGTTCATGAAGGAAGCCAACTTGTGCCGTTGGACTATCTGGCCTCGGATGCAGGGGGTGTGTTTTGGAGACAAGTCTCCCTGGATAGAGATCAGAGGGCGCGACTGAACGTCTTTGTAGAGAAGAGCAAGTACAAGGTCAAATTTTCTGATCTGCCCGAGCTACTGGCATATCTGGGGCCAGTGATGGCACGAATTTTCAACGGCTTTGGTAATGGGATGGCATGTTCTCATCTTGTTGCGGCAACGTATATGGCTGTTGACGCATTGGCCAACGACCGCAACCTCAGCCAGTTCAGCCCCGAAACGCTCTCGCCTAGTGGGGACGCCTCGTGGCTTGTGCCAGTGTCGCCCAACGTAAAAATGGTTGTGGGCTACGACACGTCAAGATTGATTTCTTTATTTCCAAAACCCAGGGCTATAACAACAGACGATGAGAGAAGTACGGTTCCAGACGGCCAGAGAGGCCGAAGAGGGATGCAGACAGTTGGAAAAAACAAGAACAGGGCTCGTCATGTCACTTTCAGCAGCCATATCGTCACACCCGCAGAGCAAGTACCTTACACCCTACCTGAAGGGCTTGGCGGGCGTCACACCAAGCAAATCCGAGGTGGCTCTGATACAGCAAGAGGCGCTAAGCAGAAAGGACGGGCCTGTGGACACGGTCATCACCGATCCGACGTGCAAACTAGTCAACCCGATCGAGAAACAATGGTCGATTCCGATTTACTCGATGATCTGTCGCTATAGGGTCGCCGAGGCTATTCTCCACAATATGCATCCTAGAGCTGCAGTAGCTCAAGCCCGTTTAGAAACGAGGATACGAGGAGACAATACATGGCTCATTGAAAAGGTCGTGGCGCCCAAGATCGCGTTGTGGCAATACGCCATTCTACCCAAAGGAAAACGGGTAATCCTAATATTTCCAAATACAGTCGACGACATCGTCGAGGCGCTTGACAGAGATACCTTGATGCCTATAACAGCCTCAACTTTTCGGCTTACTATGGAATGCCCTTCTGCCCGCGCCATCGACAGTGCT
>JARLHW010000152.1 GCA_031292075.1 Desulfosporosinus sp. | reverse complement strand
TAACCTCGGAGCTAATCAAATTAGCGCCGAGGGAGCAACGGCAATGTCCATGGTGCTTAGAAATGAGAATTGCCGTCTGACTAAACTTGAGCTTGGCGATAATGATATCAGTGAAGAACTTCTTAAATCAACCTATCGCATCCTTGAAGAAAATAAAACTATTTTATTCCGCAGCCAATTAGCCGAAAGGGCTGCCAAGTCGGAGGAGCGGAAAAGACTGGCGGAAGCTCAGCAAAAGAACGTAGATCTTGCAGAGTCACTGAGAAGCAGTCTGGAAATGTGTGATGCATCGATAAGAGAATCCAACGAGAAGAAGACGGTGATAGACAAGCAGCAAAATATCCATAAGAAGAGTGATATGATAACGGAACTGGATAAGAGTTTAAAGAAAGTAGAGTACGACTTCAAGCTGGCCTCTGGGAAAATTAGCGAGCAGATTGACAAGAAGGCTGAAGAGGTAAGTGAGTTTAGGCGCATCCTGAACGCGAAGGCCGAGGATGTCAATAAGCGCATTGCTGAGGAAGAGGAGGAAAAGAAGAAGCCTCTTTCGGCGTGGAAAGGTAAGTGCGCTCTTCGTCAGCGTGTAGCGGGGAAACTGCTCGCCGGGTACACGGAGCACAAGGCTTACGCGAGAGTGAAGAAGACATATGAGAAGCTAGTCTCGAACTCCTCAGGTGATCCAGTACTTCGCACAGTCATGCTTATTATAGATCTTTTGCTCACCCATGCGGTTTAGATGTGATAAACCTGAGCAATAGTTCAGTCGACGACAAGGGCGCAACGATCATCGCGTGTGGACTGAAGCTCTCAACCAAGGCCACTGAGCTGAGTTTATGTAAGCAAACACCCGCCCGACTATAATAATCGCATGACCAACCGGTAGACGGCAACGAGATCGGGCCGGAGGGCGCGAAGGCCTTGGGAGAGGCGCTCAAGGGGCATCCGTCGCTGCAGCAGCTCCGGCTAGGTATTATTACTATTCAATTCTCTCGTTCCTCGCTTGGAACGGTGCGAATGACGTGTGAATAGGTACGGCGCGAGGATATAAATCGTCGTGTATTTAGGCTTGGGTAAGCAGTCGTTGACCGGACGGACATAATGATATCTAATAGGTATTATTGTTCGCCCTGCGCTTTCAGCCAACAATAACCGTGTGTAGGTAAGCATCTAGCGACCGTGCCGCATCGCATATATATAGGTAAGTTTCGCTCTACTTCTCCCCCTCTCAGCGCGATAGATGATAATCGCTTTGTAGGGTTTCGTAAGGATTCATATTGCTATAACGGATGGCGCAACACGCACTAGGTAAGCCCCGTCCATCGTGCAGAGGAAGATGATAACCGTGCATAGCTGGTATAAAGCCTCGTTCCAAACTCACACAACGATGGTTGTAGGGGGTAAGTTCGCATCAACTGCGCCTTCAGATAATCACCGTCCGCGATAGGTAGTCATTTCCCATAACGCACTCGCACAATAGGTAAGTCCGCCTATGTCAGGCAGATGCTAACCTCACATTTTAGACGGTAAGCAGTCTCTTGATTGACACACTGCGCCAACGCACATAATAGGTAAGTTTCGGCACTATACACCCCAGACCGCATCTGGGGATAATAATGAGGAGAAAAATATTAACTCGTGTTCTGCTATAGGTAGCAAGCAAATCGGTGTGCGAACTGCGAATAGGTAGGCTTCTGATATCATCATCATCATGCATATATAGGCAAGCAGCGGGCGCAATAATGCAAACCGGTAGACGAGGGAAGTATGAACGCGTTTCCTTACGCTGACACGATAATATAGGTACAGCGATTCCGATATAACTGCGCACGCCGATAGATCCGATCGGGGACGAAGGTGCGAAGGGCATAGC
>JARLHW010000151.1 GCA_031292075.1 Desulfosporosinus sp. | reverse complement strand
TATGGGGAAAAGACTACCTATCGCGGACGGTGATTATCGGAAGTCGCAGTTGATGCGGACTTACCCTCTACAATCATCGTTGTGTGAGCTTGGAACGAGGCTTTATTCCAACTATGCACGGTTATCATCTCCCTGCGCACGATGAACGGGGCTTACCTAGTGCGTGTTGCGCCATCCGTTATAGCAAGATGAATCCTTACACCAGGCTACAAAGCGATTATTATCTATCGCGCTGAGAGGGGAGAGAAGCAGAGCGAAGCTTACCTATATATGTATACGCGACGCGGCACGGTCGCTAGATGCTTACCTACACGCGGTTATCGTTGGCCGAAAAGCGCAGGACGATCAACAATACCTATTAGACATAATTATATCCGTCCGGTTAGCGACTGCTTACACAAACCTAAATACACGATGATGTATATCCCCGTGCTGTACCTATTTCACACGTTATTCGCACCATTCCAAGCGAGGAACGAGAGAATTGAATAGTAATAATACCTAGATAGAGCGCCTGCAGCGACGGATGCCCCTTGAGCGCCTCTCCCAAGGCCTTCGCGCCATCCGGTCCGATCTCGTTGCCGTCTACCGGTCGGTCATGCGATTATTATAGTCTGGCGGGCGTTTGCTTACATAAATTCAGCCTGGTGACCTCGGTTGAGAGCTTCAGTCCACATGCGATGATCGTTGCGCCCTTGTCGTCGACTGAACTGCTGTTCAGGTCCATCCATACTAAACCGCATGGGTGAGCAAAAGATCTATAATGAGCATGACTGTACGAGGTACTGGATCACTTCCGGAATTCGAGACTAGCTTCTCATATGTCTTCTTCACTATCGCGTAAGCCTCGTGCCCCGTGTACTCGGCGAGCAGTTTCTCCGCTAGATGCTGACTAAGAGCGCACTCACCTTTCTCCACCGAAAGAGGCTTCTTCTTTTCCTCCTCCTCCTCCTCAGCAATGCGCTTATTGACATCCTCGGCCTTTGCGTTCAGGATCCGCCTAAACTCACTTACCTCTTCAGCCTTCTTGCCAATCTGCTCGCTGATTTTCCCAGAGGCCAGCTTGAAGTCGTACTCTACTTTCTTTAAACTCTTATCCAGTTCCGTTATCATATCACTCTTCTTATGGATATTCTGCTGCTTGTCTATCACCGACTTCTTCTCGTTGGACTCTCTTATCGATGCATCACACATTTCCAGACTGCTTCTCAGTGACTCTGCAAGGTCTACATTCTTTTGCTGAGCTTCCGCCAGTCTATTCCGCTCCTCCAACTTGACAGCCGTTTCGACTAACCCCCTCGTTCGAGGCTACCCAAATCCCGTCGCTGCGACTAAAGCTATCCGCCTACGCACGTCCTTTACATGTTCTGGCTCTGTACACACTAAATTCGCCTAGTCTCAGGCCCTGTGATACCTCGAATGAGTCAAGCCCGAAGTCCTCGTCTGCGATAATTCTAGTATACGAGGAGAACATTGGCAGTTTACCTGCGGCTAGTCTGCAGTAATTGGCTGCGGAATAAAATAATTTTATTTTCTTCAAGAATGCGATAGGTTGATTTAAGAAGTTCTTCACTGATATCATTATCGCCAAGCTCAAGTTTAGTCAGACGGCAATTCTCATTTCTAAGCACCATGGACATTGCCGTTGCTCCCTCGGCGCTAATTTGATTAGCTCCGAGGTTA
>JARLHW010000150.1 GCA_031292075.1 Desulfosporosinus sp. | reverse complement strand
GTCACCTTGTACTATGCCAATACGGACAGAAACAAGGCATCAGGAAAAACTCCAGATACCGTGGTTCCCCTTCTAAAAATCGATGGATTTAAACCAAATAACAATATCAATCCCCAAGTAAGTGATACCAATGGAGTCTATGGTTTTATGGTATACCCAACTTCGGATTATTACATCCTGGCCACAAAGGACGGTTACGAAGCCTATAATAGTCCCACCATCTCTGTCGAACAGGATCTAGTAAAATGGAACTTCGTGATGAACCCAACCCTATCAGGCGTTAAACGACTTTCAGGACTGACGAGAGTTGATACCGCTTTGGAAATAGCCAAAGCGAACTTCACAGGAAAGCTCTCTAATGTCGTACTGGCCACAGCAGAAAACTATCCGGATGCTTTAGCCGGAAGTGTCTTGGCCTACAAACTTAAGGCACCGGTACTCCTTGTTGGAAGCACCGATGCAGACCAGGAAAAAGTATTGAACTATCTAAAGTCTAACTTGGATCCCGCAGGAACCGTCTATCTGTTGGGTGGTACAGCCATTATTAGCAGTGCCATGGAAGGTAAGGTAACAGCGAGTGGTTACCCAAAAATAACCAGATTGGGTGGAACTGACCGATATGATACCTCTGTCAAAATAGCGGATCAAATGGAAGTCAAGACTGGTACGCCGATTGTACTGGTCAGTGGCGAAAATTACCCTGACGCCTTATCCATAAGTAGCATTGCGGCGGTTAAGCAGAATCCCATTCTACTAGTCCAAAAAGATGGGATCAGTGACACGGTCAGCCAAGAAATCGCTAAAATCAAACCCACGAAAATCTATATTATCGGAGCAGAAGGGGTCATCAGCTCAACCATAGAGAGCCAAGTAGCTCAGATAACTTCTTTAGACAAAACGAATATCGTGAGGATCGGTGGAGCTGATCGCTATGAAACCTCCCTAGACGTTGCCCAGTACTTCAATTTAACTGGCCAAGATATCTGCGTAGCCACCGGCAACAATTTCCCGGACGCCCTGGCAGGAAGTGTCTATGCGGCAAATCACAACGCCTCTATTATTCTAGCGGATGGCAGCTTGTCCGATCAAGCAGTGAACTATCTCAAGACTAAAAAACTGACCGGAGCAACCCTGTTCGGCGGAGAGACAGTTGTCAGTAAACACATTGAGCAGCAGCTAGGACAGCTGACAGGGAAAT
>JARLHW010000149.1 GCA_031292075.1 Desulfosporosinus sp. | reverse complement strand
GGTCAGATGGGCCAAGGTCAAGAGTGGGAAAAAGGGCTATGTTGTTGGACAAGGAAATATTGCTCCAAAGCTGGGGGTTATATTTGAAACTCCTGGAGGGGGTCGGTTCGATGTTGCAAAGAATGACGAGATTCGTAAGATAGCCTATATGTATCACGGCCATTTGGCGACTGGCACTGGAGCAGACCCTGTCTTTGAGATTGTTTAATTTCAAAGAGCAACTTGTTCAGTTATTGTTGTTGCGGTTTCATGGCGTATGCCAACCTTCATCAAAAAGTAGTCAATCACAAGTGGCCCTAAAAGGAAGGGTGCCAGTGCGGTGAAGGAAAGGAAGAACTTGCCATAAGCAAAGCAGAGCGATAAGGTTAGAGAAACAAGTATGCCACAGAAGCCAAACTCCAACGCGATAAGAACGTGTTGGCTGCTTGTAGTGAGGCATATATTGTATATAGCAGAGTACACTCCCACGCACATGGCCGGAAACAAAACCAGGATAAGAGCCAACACGGAACCAGATAGAAACGAGCCATCACAAAGGCTATCACCATCATCGCTCATGTTGTAATCGGAACACGCAGGAGCATGCGGGGCAATTACCATACATATCGAAGAGGCGGTCGCCAGACCAGCAGCAAAGACTACGAGTATCAGAAGAAGTTTTAATGCCATAAGAGGAGCTCTATAGTCATGTTCACGAACGCCAAGTGCAATTAGGGCAAGATCAATACATGGGGGCATCAAAACAAAAGGGATAATGGTTATCAAAAACCATAGAATGTTCAGGTCCAAAGCCATGATAACACAGCAAGGCCCAACACCAGCAAAGTAGCATATCATGTATATCCCGGAGACAATAGCTTCTTCTCTATCGTTTCGATTCATACCATGTCGATAGATGGCGAACAAGACGCCCATAAACAACAAAGGAAGACCAAAGTTTAGCAGCAGAACCAGAAAACCATTGAGGAATATGTTAGGGCATTTGTAGTGCTTGCAAGCCGGCGTTTGTTGGGCGATAAAGCCAGTCAAATATAGTATATTTGTAAAAACACATATCATAGCCACTGCTGCTGCCAAAAACTTGAGTACCTTGCATGCTGGACTATTCATTTTTTTTTTGTAAAGAAAATACATGACGTAATTTGTAAAAAAAGGCTCTGCTTTGTTGGTTTCAGTGTCAACACATCATCATACAACGTTATGAGTACAATTCTTCTTAAAGCAGCCATAGCTGTCATGGAGCCAAGGATAGCCGATATCCATAGCAGGCACGACGAGGATTGTGCCAACTGCCATTATAGCGGTCAGACCAGGATGGCCGGCCTGGTTGGCCAACACGCCCAACCCGACAATGATTGCTTCAATGATAGCGACTTTGACCATAGCAGTCCATCCGTAACGCCATTCGACGAGTGTGCTTATCACAGCAGCCGCCAACGCGATTTTTATTGCCCAGCCTTCAAATGCGCCCATTTGTTTTTTTTGAAAAAGAAATTAACGAGACAGACACATTTTTTTGCGAATAAAAACCATTTGGGTTTTCTTACTTCTTCCTTGCTACAACAACAATACCCACCACAGCAAGAATAGCAACTCCGCCAACTAGGCCCCAAAGAACAGCTTCTTTTGTTTGAGGGTTTGAGGTTGGGACAGCACGTGCAGCACTACGCCACATTTTGGCATGCCATGGGTGATCTGGGAAGTAATATGAGTATGAACGAGGATACATATCAGAGTGGGCGAGCCATGTCTGGTAGTCTTGCGGGCCCAGCAGAGCCAGTTGCGTTTCAGCACCACTTTCAGCAGAACCTCCCATCATTTTGACTGGTCGTTATCATGACGTAATATTTTTTCTTTAAAATATGAGATATAAAGCAAACCTCCTTTGCAAAGAAGAAGAACCTAAAAGGCGAATACCTTCAAGTTATAAAACGAGATGACGATGGCGTGGTAATTAGTACCATAAGCCTCGCCAAAGAGGGCAAGACAATTATTGACAAATGTGTCTTGCCCTCTAGATTTTCGTCAATATGCTTTGTCGAAACAGCCAAACGATCTATGCAAATCAATAATGCAGGAGGTAGTTCTAACATATCAGAAGCCCTATCCATGCAGTACATGCATTGGAGACGTGGTGCTTCTGGGTTCGTCCCCGAGAAAGAAGCCAAGTACTTTATCGACTATAAAATGGTCGACTATCTTATGGTGATAAAAGGCGAAATGATAGGCGTTTCAGTCACTCGTGCCGTTTCCTATCCTTTCGAAATAGAGTTTAGTCTGGAAAGAGCCAGGCTTTTGGTCAATAAGAAGCTTTATGGTTTGGTCGTGGCCCGCGAGTGCATTTGCGAAGAGCATTGTTTTGTCAAATGTATTTTGCATGTGTGGTGCATGACCATTGGCGCAGCACGTAATGTTGAGACTGCCTTTAATGAACTCGTGGCTGTTGACATGGCTCCTGGTGGCCCAATGAGTTATGAAGATGTCTCTTTGGTCTGTACTATCTGCACAGATCGTTATATATACACCAACTATGACACAACATGAATATTCAAAAAAATAAAAGCCAATTCTCAACTGTTTCTTTTTGTTCAAACAAAAAAAAAAAAAAAAGAAAATGCCGGCAGTGAGGGGATGTAAAACACGTCCTGATCTCGAACAGATGACGGTAGGGCAGCTGAGGAGAATGGCTGCTCGGTATCACATTAGCCTACTTGGGTTGAAGAACAAAGCAGAGGTTGTCAACCGCATCCATAAACTATGCAAACTCAATCCAGCCGCTCAACGTATCGTCGAACTCGGAGGCCCCCCGCCCCCAACGGCCGTCTGTTTGAGCAAATTCACCAAAGCAGGCAAGCCATACAAGAGGCCATGTGTTGTAAAGGACGCAGGAGTTGTCATTGAGGAGTTGGGGCAGCCCACTGTATCCGGAACATGCGATGTCCATCAGGTGCCGGAAAGCACTGTCACAGTCAGTCTGAGCCAGCCATCCATCCGCGGAATAGGTGTTGAATTTAGGGAGACAGCCTTGATAGACACTGTCACGAAAATCGAAGGAGACAGCATTGTCATTGATGTCTACAAACCCCCAGCCAGAACAGGGGATGTGTGGCTCAGGAAGAACCGGTTCGTTTTTGACAAGGATTGTATTTCTCATCGGAACTTTGCGCTTGGAGGTGTCCTTGCTGTTGATAGCAATAGTTCTGTCATGATGCAGCTCTGCCAGGCTGACGGAAAGGGCTGTGAGAAGGCAATGATCTCTATAGAACTCCTGGAAACCGTAGCGGAACAGAAGCTTTGGCGGGATAGGGTCAACCAGTATGCCGGGTTCTCAAAGAGCATATTGGCGGGCGGATACTCTTTGGAACTCAAAGCAGCCTGGACCTGCGATTCCAGCGGCTTTTCGTTTACATACGGCGAGGAGGGAAAGAGAATCTCCGTCAATGGCGGTCTCTGTGGCTTTTCCGTTGTTGTGATCCCCGACGGCTACATGTTCAAGCCGCTCCGCTCGTTCATGTTGGATGCGTCGGATCCCCGGAGCTGGAGCGCCACAGCATCGCTGCGGACGGCGTGCAACTGGATCAGACAGAGAGTCGTGTCGCCCTATGGTCTTATGGAGAACAGATATGTAGAGTCACAGGTCTCGGATCTCTTGGATGCCATGTACTCCATCGGCGCCGCGCCCAACACAATCAGTCCTGAGACATTTGGTGTTCTCATAAAGATCTCGGATCGCTCCATCAAGCCTGTTGTTCTTCCGGCTATGGATGTGCTTATCGAGGTGCCGAATGTCTGCTTGATGGCCGACCTTGCCAACATCAACAAGATGATTATCTACAACACAGTCGCTGTTGGCGAGATGAGAAATGGCGCCCCGTCTGACTACCAACCATCACGCGGCTTTGTTCAGGAACTGATGGGGGCACAGTTATCAAAATACACACCGTATGTGCAGTGGGTCCTGCTTGATCCGCTTGGCTACATGGTCACAACATCGGCGTACATCATAAACACAGCGACAAAATCGCCTCTCCTTATGGGTATTTCAGTTTCCGATGCTACCAAGGCGATAGCGGAAACTTCGGTCACAGCGCTCAAGTCGCTACCGTCCACCGTCAGTGCCCTTGTCAAACCGCTCATTGGGAATTCCTGGATAGGATCTGTCATTCTGAACATCGCGTTTATGCAGATTTTGACCATGGTGCCATATTCGACTGTTGGATTGGCCCAGTTCTTCGCGTTTGTGCGGCTACTGATAATGGTCTTCATGGGAGTCAGTCCGGTTTCGAGTCTTACAAGCACATATGCTGCATATGTCACATTCCCGTACGCCAAGCCGTTGATAAACTTCTTCTTCATGTCGGCGCCCACGATTTGTTCCGATGTCGATGTCTCCTATTGGCTCAAGTTGAAGAGGGATTTCGAGGCCAAGAACCAGGAATTCGTCGTCTTTGAAAAGACCCAAATCCCCAAGCTCAACATGGAGGGCCAGCCCTGCATTGCGCTTGATCGGCGTGTTTGGGGAGAAAATCTCGGCGACTTTTTCAAGGCTGCTCAGGCGTACTTTGAAAGTATCAAGGTGCCGAGTCTGGCAATTGGTTTTACGATACTGACTGTTACTGTGTTGTATAGAATCGGGTCCGGCTATGTCTGTCCTCGGGATCGCAAGGCCAAGCTTGAAAAAGCGCTGAGGAACAGATCAATTGCCATTGGGGCTGCTCAATGATGTAATCATTATTCATTTATTCAAAAAAAAATGATTGGTGGTGGCGTTACCACATGGAACGGTGATGGTACGGGTGTCGAGAGAGCCAGTTGGGGCACTCAGCATGTCTTTGATCCTCCTACAACAATCAAGCAAAGTCTCGAAATAGTGTGCTTACAAGCAGCAAAACATGCCTATGAACTGCGTCGCGACATTGGTGTTCCTATAAATCTGCGTGCTGTTTCAGCCCCTCTAGCATATATGCGCAACGCAGCTGGTAAACATCCAGACACCAGTGGGGTGCCTGCCCTAGTCTTCAAGTATGCGAATGCAATCATCAAGGAGGCTATTCAAGAGATCGACCAAAAAGGGCCGGCAAAGGACTCTGATTTCGACAAACTCGTCGTTGTTTCTGCTGTCCGTGATTTTCATTCTGAATGTGCTGTCTGTCTCGAAAGCGGCGGTAAAATGGGGGTCACGTGTTCTTGTGGCCAGACGGAGATTGCGATATTCTGTCCATGTATGCATGCCGTCTGTGTGCATTGCTATGAAGGCATGGCTGCTCAAGCCAACATTGAGCTCAAAGACGAGATTAAGCATACTGCTTATGGAGATTTTCGCGTCGTTGGCAAGAAGAAGCTGGAAACAAACGGAACGCTTCGGTGTCCACTGTGTCGTGCCGTTATCGAACGCGTCTTCCGGGAAGAAAACGTTGCGCTTCCACAGCACATTGTCGAGAAGATCAAGCTTGCGGCCTCGGCGATTGCTGTGGAAGCCAATATTTCGTTTTTGTCGTCTACTTGAACACAACGCCAAAGGACACTGCCGGAACGCCCTTTTCCGAAAGAAACCCCATTGTGGCATCCATCCCAACAGCGACATTGTTATATGTTTCCAATAAGACACTGCCATCTTGTTGGGAAACCAAACTGAATGCTGATCTTTCAATAATGCTATTCTCGTCCTTTTCTACCATTGCAGGGCTGACGGATGTCGACACTATAAAACCTCCTGGCCCAGTACTATTAACGTACTCGTCCGTTGAGAAAAGCTTTAGAATGTACTGATCCGCCAGTGGACTTTTTGCAACGGTGAAAAGCAGACGGCCACTTTCTGTTTTTGAGAAGCCCAGTGCTGTGCTGTTGTCCACATAGTGAGGGCTTTTTACGACCCAATAGTCGTTGTGTATGTCATGGAGATAAAACTTTTTACCCACTAGATCACTAATGTCCAATGGAAGCACTGGTGGAAGTGGCGGTGTGTGTGTTGAGCTGTACCATGCTGCTCCGCCAATTACAGCAACAACAAGCACAACGGCTCCACCTAACAGAAGATATTCAGATTTCATTCGTAGTATACAGCACTATATTTTAATGGAAACTTGGTTTTTCATGAAGCAAAACTGTAAAACCACATCAATTCTTCATAGAGACGCGTAAAATTGTAGTTCTTTGCGTATATGTGGACTTTTGCTGTCCAAATAGGGACGAGTTGCATCTTGTCTTGTCGAGTCGCGCAGCTCTTGTTAACGTTCGAAACAGTGAATGCGACTGCGAAAGTGTCTCCAAGTCGCTACTCACCATCTCTGGTATGACATTATTTCTCAACAGCCAAAGTGTTTCTAATAGTGCATCCGACCCCATTTTTTTAGAAAAAAAGAAAAATATGATCGTATATATCAACAAAATGGGAGTTTCAAAAAACGTACTTTACGGTCTTGGAGGCGTGTTGGTTGTTGGGCTGATTGTGTATGTAATTTATCGCCATCCAGGTTCGTCGGGTGCTAAATACGGAGGAAGCCCTGCTCCTGTTGT
>JARLHW010000148.1 GCA_031292075.1 Desulfosporosinus sp. | reverse complement strand
TCCATCCCCTTTATCCTTTGTCTGTGTGTTTCTATCTAATCGTTCTTAATCTGTGTAATCTGTGGTTCCCCGTTCAGAATTCCCCAAGGCGTATTTACAGTGTTTTTCCTTGTAGGTATAAAAAAATGCGGGATTTTAGGATTGAAATTAAGGGTCTTTGCGGATTAAAGCGAAGACCCTTTGTTATGGTGTCAGTACATGTAGAAAAGCAATTTTGGATACTTGGTAATAATTTGATATAATAATCATGGAGGTGTAATTGAATTTGAGAGAATTTTTATTTGACCAACTAAAGGTTATACGTACTAACACCATTAATGCAGTGAAAGAAATCAGTGAAAGCCAGGCGGATTCGGTACCTGAAGGGTTCAATAATAACATCCTTTGGAATCTCGGTCATATATTGTGGGCTCAAGAAAAATTTGCTTTTGGCTTTATACCAGAACCAATGCAAATGCCGGACGGATTCACAGAGTTATTTGGGCGTAACACCAAACCCTCAGAGTGGAAGGGACAACCACCAACATTACAACAAATGATTGAATTATTGGAAGATCAAACAAGTCGAATCAAAGAAAGGCTAGATAACCGGCTAGTCGAAGCCGTCGCAAACCCATTTACCATGCCTTCTGGCTTAACTTTAAAGACAATCGGAGAATTTCTAACTTTCTCGATGTATCATGAAGGTATGCATGTTCAAACAATTAAGATATTGAAGAAATTCAGCGCATAAAGCTTGATGAGGAGATTCCACTCGTTTCGTCAGTTACATAAGAATTAAGGGTCTTCACGGTTTAAAGTGAAGACCCTTCTGCTATTTAATGACATTGTGAGGAATGAGGAGATAAGTGAGCCGTTGGGAGTCACCATTCCAGTGTTAATCTTCTCAGTTACCTCAAATATGATTGAAGTTAAAGATGAATTATAACCTGCTTATTTTTATACTAAAATTTCCAGTATATTATAAAGTACAAAGGTCAATAATATGATCACAAGGGTATGTAATGGTTGAGCGAAGATTTGTATATGCTCATTACCGGGTGTATATGGGTCGACCAAAGATTATCTTCAGGTGTTAAATCGCTTGTCAATAGTCGGAGGGAAGATTCTTTAGTGGTTAGGAAAAGCTTTACTGCAGTCTATTATCGATTGTTTTAAGGTTCCAACTTATCGTAAAGGGTCGAGCTAAGATTTTACAGGGTGTTGAATTGTTCTTACTCAACCATATGTCGGTAGATATATGCATGTGTAAGAAATTCGGTTATGTACAGCCGAAAGGTTGTAAATAGCTGGGTAGATATCTTGTAAGGTCGAACGAATCATTAATATAGGTGGTGATTTGCTTAATTTTGGTCGAAAGATCATATCTAGGTAATAAGTGATCTATATTGGTGTTAGGAAGATCATTACGTGCTCTTGTTTATTAATCATTAATAGATGATGTTTGAATTATATAGTCTACATAACATAGTAAAAGGTCTTAGCGGTCAAACGCTAAGGCCTTTTACTATAATATTGGAGAAAAAGGTTGAATAAACTAGAAATAATAGCAATCAATTAATTACCTCCGAAAAAACCTAGATAAATGTATTTTATATATTGATAATATTATAAATTATTATTATATTACAACAAAATAATGCGACAAATTTCTGCAAGGATTGGAAGTACAATTAAAAATGAGAGAGATGTTATATTTTTACCGACATTTCTATTGACTTGCGCAGTATAAACTAATTGAGAGAGGTAGAAGTTAATTGGAAATGGAAAAATTAATAAAAATTATTTTAGACAGTGAAGAAATTCTTATAGAAAAAATTTTAAACTATGCTAAAGAACAAAACTATGTAAAATACACTTCAACTTTAAAAGAGGCATGGCGAATGTCAATATCCGGTCTTTCAGATGCGCTTATAAAAGTCATTGCAAAAAGTAATTCCATTCCAGAGATGGGTCCTGACGATGATTTTACTAAAAGCCAAGTTGCTGAATTCGGAATTTCCGAAGCACAAAAGCACTGTTCAAGAGGTGTTACCTTGGGCATGTTCTTGGGATTTATAAAATATTACCATCAAGTATATATAGACCTCATTGACGAGAGCAATTTCTCGTCTAATGAAAAAAAGTATTTCTCACAGTATATTAAAAGGGTTTTTGACCAGGTTGAATTAGGTTTTACTATAGTATGGGCAGGATTATCTGAAAAACAAAAGCTAGAGAAACTTCAGGAAGCAAACAGAGAAATTGCAAATGAGAAAAATAAATATCTCACGGTATTTGAAAGCATTTATGATCCCATTATACTTATTGATAAAGCTAACAATATTGAAAACATAAATTATAAAGCTGCAGAGGTCTTCTTAAAGGGTGTTGTTTCAGGGATGAAATATTATGGCAATCTTAATACAGATAAAGAGTTGGATTGGTTAAATAAAGAACTTTCAAGGTTTATGGATTTAAATCAAGATGAAATATTACTGGAAAAAACAATTGACACTAATATTGGACAAAAAAATTTTTTAATAAAATTTAAAAAAATGCTTGATGTCAGTGAAAAATATAGAGGCACTGTTATAATATTCAATGACATAACCGAAAGAATAAAAATAGAAAGAGAATTAAAAAATCAGCATGAAAAGCTCGAGTCATATGCATATACTGACCAAATGACAGGGGTCTCAAACCGTAGAACAGGACTCATGATACTGGAGAAGGAACTGGCATGGGTTTGCAGGAGAGACACACCTTTTTCAATATGCTTTATAGATGTGGATGAGCTAAAAATAGTAAATGACACCTATGGACATGCAGAAGGAGACTGTTTGATTATTTTTATTGCTTCAACCATTAAATTATTGGTCAGAGAAATTGATGCAGTCAGCCGCATGGGTGGAGATGAATTCCTCATAATTTTTCCTGGCTGCAACGAAACTGATGCTGAAAAAGTTGTCAAGAGAATTTGTGATAAATTAGAAGAGTATAACAAGAAAGAAGTTAAACCTTTTAAGTGTTCTTTTAGCTATGGAATAATAGAAATAACTAGTGACAGTGAGTTAAATGCCAATGAGGTAATTAAAGCCGCTGATAAAAAGATGTATCAAAATAAGTTATTAAAAAAGTGCAAGTGAAGAGGGACACTGTTGCGGAGCAATTTTATTTTTTCGATATACTAAATTTTCCAGTATATTTACAAGTGTTGAGGTTAATAATATGATCACAAGGGTATGTAATGGTTGAGCCAAGATTTATATATGCTTCGAACCGGGGTGTATAAGAGTCAGCCGAAGATGATCGTAAGGTGATAAAAAGCTTTTATATTGTCAGAGGGAAGATCTTTTAGTGGTTAGGAAAAGCTTTAGCACAGTCTATTATTGATTGTATTAAGGTTCCAACTTATCGTAAAGGGTCGAGCTAAGATTTTACAAGGTGTTGAATTGTTCTTACTCAACCATATGTCAGTAGATATATGCATGTGTAAGAAATTCGGTTATATACAGCCGAAAGGTTGTCTGTAGCTGGGTAGATATCTTGTAAGGTCGAACGAATCATTAATATAGGTAGTGACCTGCTTGCTCATGGTCGAAAGATCATAGTTAGGTAATAAGTGATCTATATTGGTGTTAGGTAGACCATTACATGCTCTTGTATATTAGTCTATACAAAACACAAAGCAAAATTAAGTGTAGTGCGTATATTATAGAAATTTAAGGGTCTTCGCGGGATACGCGAAGACCCTTTTGCCACTTCGGATTTCATCAACATATAAAAATATTATGAAGGATTGACTTCAACTATAGAGGCCTCTTTTTTGCCAGCTTTCTTCTTCTTTTTTTCCTTGTTCTTAGGACTCTTATCTCCCATAATAGATTCATACCTCCAATCAAATATTAACAATAGTATTTCAAACAAAATATTTTTCTATACATAACTTAGAATCATTCATACCTAAATAATGGTTCTGCAAGAGGAAACAATCCGCTCAGGTGGCGAAACGAAACGATATCTGCAGTGTTGTTATAAAAAAGAGAGGCCGTTACGAGACTTTAGTCTCAAAACGGCCCTGACATAAGATTACCATGCTATTAAATTTAGGAGAAGAGATAATCAGTGTAGTTTTTTCAACCTTAACTTCGTTAACCTCGACCTTGAAAACTTCGACCTTGGAAACCTTGACTTTGGAAGCTTTGACCTTGGGGACCATGACCTTGGAGGCCTTGACCAGGGAAGTTTTGACCAGGGAAGTTTTGATCAGGGAAGCCATGACCTTGAAAGCCATGACCTGGGAAACCTAGACCCCCCTGATAACCTGGAGCCTGATAACCTGGAGCCTGATAACCTGGGTAACCTTGACCTTGATAACCTGGGTCAACTACGACGTTTCTTGTGATCTGTTGATAATGATGCTGAGGCACATCTATAATATTTTGGCGATTTATATTCACGATGGGATGAATAACAGGGACAAAACGTTGAGTGTAATAATCATGCACGCAATATTCGGGGGGGCAACAAATCGGTTTTACACAACCATACATTAGGGAACACCTCCTTATTTAGTATACTTTATTCGAACAGCATAAATTTTGAAACTTATCCATAAAAAGGTATTAAAGTTAATGCTCCTTCAATGTCAAATTAAGTGAGAACGTCCATTAGAATCGGAATAGTGTGATATACTATTACCAAAACATTGCTATATTTCTTGCATTTATTTGAAACAATATAGCGTTTTAGATTGAGAGATTACAAGGAGGCAAGAAAAGTTGAGAAGAAAGATATTTGTCGGTTTGTCGTTGTGGTTATTGGCATTTAGTGCTCCTACATTGTTTAATTGTCCAGGAGCTCTGGCACAAGGAGTTAACCCTTTACCGAACCATCTTTTAGGTCAAGACCGCTGCCAGACAGTAGAAGACAATGGTGCTAACGGAGGAGGCTTTATTGTTCCTAATGGTCTAATTCAACAAGCGTTAAACGCTTTGGGCAGCTATTCAGACACTTGCAATTCTTCAGAACAGACGTCTACAACCTCTCCTTCTATTGCTGAAATTAAAAGTTGGAGATTTAGATCAAATCTCCCTTTCCCGTGCACAAATGTTGAAGGAACAGAATGTAATGGAAAATTTTATGTAATTGGAGGATTCGGAAATAACTTAAAATCTTCTGCAGACGTTGAAGAATATAATCCCGCTACAGATACATGGACAACTAAAGCTTCAATGCCAACTCCTAGGTATGATTTAGCTGTAGCATCATATGATGGTTTAATATACGCAGTAGGCGGTTATAGTGGGCCAGGCATATGGCATAATACTTTGGAAGTATATAATCCTAAGACAGATACTTGGCTGAAAAAGGCTCCAATGCCTACAGTCAGAGATAATTTGAAAGCAGGTATTATTAACGGAAAATTATATGCAATTGGTGGTAATAATCAAACAAATGATTATCTTACTTCAAATGAAGAATATGATATTTCGACTGACAAATGGACGGTCAAAGCTCCTATGCCGACAGGTAGAAATGCTCTTGATTTAACGGTTGTAAATAACATACTTTATGTTGTGGGCGGAATGCAAGAAACCGGATTTTCTAACGCCAATGAGGCTTATGACCCGTCAACTGATAAATGGGAAACTAAAGCAAGCTTGCCTACACCAAGAAGACACTTAGGAGTAACTTCACTAAATAATAAGATCTATGCTATTGGTGGATATAATTCGACAGGAGATTTAGCCGTTAATGAAGTGTATAATGTCCAAGCCGATTCTTGGAGTCTAGCTCCCGCTATCAATGAGAAGAGAAATCGTTTTGCCATAGCTACGGTGAATAGTCATATATTTATAGCGGGTGGCTGGAGTAACAATAGCTGGTTTTTAGATAGTGTTGAAGAATCAATGCCTTAATGGCGAATTTAATGGATCCGTTTTTGTAGCAGCAATCGGGAAAGGGGTCGTAAGAAACTAAAGTTTTGTTACGACCCATAGAGTTTAATTTCGTTTACTTTCGAGACACCCACTCCTATAAGTGGGTGTTTCGATTTTTTTACCTTCGGTAGGGGTGGTCCCCTACCGAGGTCCCAGTGTTTAGCTTAGAACGAGTTTAATTTGTTTAATAGAAGAGCCGATTAGTGTAGCCTGGATTAGCTGAATAACCTGGGTAACCTTGACCTTGGAACCCTTGGTTAACCACTACGTTTCTTGAGGTCTGTTGATAGTAATGCTGAGGAACATCGATAATATTTTGGCGGTTAATATTCACGATGGGATGAATAACAGGGACGAATCGTTGGGCGTAATAATCTCGCACGCAATATTGAGGGGGACAACAAATCGGTCTTACACAACTATACACCTGAAAAACACCTCCTTATCTAAGATACTATATTCCAAAAGTATATATTTGGTACCAGTTCCATATAATCCAATAAACAAGCGCTTAAGCAGAGCAACTAAGGGACCGCTAGCCAAGGATGGCCGAGAGTCTCTGACTATGTATCATGAAGGGATGCATATTCAAACAATTAAAATGTTGAAGAAATTTAGCGAATAAAGTCTGATGATGATAACGGAGATTCACTTTGATAGCCAGCTCTCATGAAAAAATGAGCTGGCTATTTTTAATTTTATTTTTCTTTGTTTAAATCTTCACATTCCTGTAAAGACTGATATTAGAGTGAAAGATGTTTCACAAATTCTAATATTAAAACTGATACGAGTTGTTCAGGAGAGAGAGGTATAGACTTATATGAAAGCAGCAAGGGTTGTAATAATCTTGATTGGAATTTTGATACTTGGAGCTATTTGGGGGCCCATTCGTGAAGGAAGTGCGATTGAACCCTGTAATATAAATAAATCTTCCAATGAATTGGCACTTGCACCAACGCCGGATCAATTAATCCGTTTTCATGTTCTAGCCAATTCAGACAGTGAACAGGACCAAGCGCTGAAGCGGGCCGTTCGAGATGCCATTTTAAGAGAAGTGTCTCCTCGGTTAGCAGTTTCTCAGTCGTTAGATAAATCACGGCAAATTATTAAGAAGGTACGTCCCGAGATGGAAGAAATCGGACGTTCAGTGGTGAAGGCTTGGGGTAAGGATTATGCAGTTCATACGGAATATGGGCATTTTAGTTTTCCTACGAAATCCTATGGGTCATTAATTCTACCGGCGGGTGACTATGAGGCGTTAAGAGTAGTGATCGGAGCGGGACAGGGATCGAACTGGTGGTGTGTACTTTTCCCTCCGCTCTGCTTTATTGATATTGATCATGCCACCGCTGTTCAAGTCGATGGAAAACCGGGAATTCCAATTAAAGATGAATCAAGAGGTTATCCAATAAAACAGACGGCGAAATCTTCGGCCGGTTCGCCCCCGGTTCGCTTTTATTTTTGGGAAATGATCAAACGAATTATAGGCCATATAGAGTGAGCAATTTAGAGCAAACCATAAAAATTTTGCATTAACATATATTTACACAACATTAGCCATTGACGTACTTGTCTCTTTAGGATATAATCTCTCTTGTTCACTAAATTCGTAAAAATATTAATAGTGTTTTGAGGTTTGCTGAGCATGGAGAGGTGGCTGAGTGGTCGAAGGCGCCCGCCTGGAAAGCGGGTACATTGGGCAACCGGTGTCGAGGGTTCAAATCCCTCTCTCTCCGCCATTTTTAGAAGATTTGAGCCAAAGTATTCGACTTAGGCTTTTTATTTTGCTATAATTGATTTAGCCGTACTAGATGGGGAGGTAGCGGTTCCCTGTAACTTGCAGCCCGCTCTAGCAAGGTGGAATTCCCGCGACAGGTCCTCGCCTGTGAAGCCGTCTTTGGTTGGCGGCGATGAGATTTTGGTCTTACGCAACAGGACACTCCGAACCGTGTCAGATCTTGACGGAAGCAGCACTAAGGAGAGCGTTTTGTGTGCCGTGAGGTTGCCTGAGTCGAGTTTGCTGATCAAGGTAACGTTCGGAGGCGATGGTTCAATCAAGGGTGTACGGCTATTTTATAAATTGAGATAAAGGTGGTCAATGTACCATCTTTTTTGGTATATACACCACACTCTGTTTATCGAGGTTGAAAATATGGCTTATTTGGCACTTTACCGTGAATGGCGTCCAAGAATGTTTAAAGAAATAGTGGGGCAGGAGCATATAACGAAAACATTGGTTAATGCTCTCAAGCAGGAGAAGATTGCTCATGCCTATCTATTCAGTGGTCCAAGAGGTACAGGTAAAACAACTGCGGCGAAAATTCTAGCCAAAGCCTTGAATTGTGAACAGCGGGATGGAGTGGAACCCTGTAATCATTGTGCTTCCTGCCTGAGCATAGACCTTGGTTCTGCCATAGAAGTTTTTGAGATTGATGCCGCTTCAAACCGTGGGATTGATGAAATTCGCGATTTACGCGAAAGCGTCAAATTAAGTGCAATTCAGGGGAAATATAAAGTTTATATTATCGATGAAGTACATATGTTAACGACAGAGGCTTTTAATGCCTTGCTCAAAACACTGGAGGAGCCTCCTGCTCAGGTGGTTTTTATTTTGGCGACTACTGAGGTTCAGAAAATACCTTTGACGATTCTTTCTCGCGTACAACGTTTTGAATTTCATCGAATCTCAGTAGAAAATATTCAAAAAAGATTAGTTGAAGTATGCACGTCGCTTTCCAGACAGGTCGACCCAAGTGCCCTAGTTGTGATTGCTCAAAAGTCGGAGGGAGGCCTCCGCGATGCCTTGAGTATAATGGATCAATGCCTTCTTCAAGATGACCCGATCGGAGTGGAAGAAGTTTATCAGATTCTGGGGATGGTAGGTGAGACCTTTAGTGCCCAGTTAGTAGAAGCACTACTCTCCTCCGATTATGGTAAGAGCTTAACTTTTTTGTCGGAAGGAATTCAGCAAGGTCGAGATCCTCGGCAGATCATCAGAGAACTTTTGGATTATCTTCGTCAAATGCTGTTAACCACTGCAACAGGAGACGCACCTGTTGTAGCACCTCATATTAAAGACCAGTTGGTCAAACAGAGCGAACAGATCGGAATTCCTCGAATGTTGCGTTGGATCTCTATTTTATTACAAGGAGAAGGGCAGCTCAAATATGCGTCTAACTCCCGGTTGGCTGCCGAACTCTTGTTGGTTCAGACTATTCATGAGAGTCAACCTACGTCGAGCAGTGGTCAGGAGGCGATCTTAAGACGGTTGGCTGCCGTGGAGCAGCAGATGCAAGGTTCATATATTGCTCGTGGAGATAATACTGCAGTGAAGCAGCCTTCGCTCAGCCCTAAAATAAGTCAGCCAAAAGCTGAGGTCAAAACAGTTGCTACAGGAAGCACTGCGGAAGCAACCATACTTAGCTTAAGCATAGAGGGGATTCAAGAGCGTTGGAATGATGTTTTGGATCAAGTCAAAAAACGCAAAAAGTCAACTCAGGCTTTTTTAATGGAAGGGAAACCAGTTTACCTTGAAAAAAATACTTTGACAATACTTTTTCGTGAAGGATGCTCCTTTCATAAGGATAAAGTCAGTCAAATCGAAAATCGGCAGACGATTGAAGAGGTTCTAAAGCAACTGTTCGGTATTTCCCTCACCTTACAAAATTTTATGGAAAATGAATTTCAAACCAAGCAAACGCCAGAGAGCCATGCTTCGAAAACTCAAGAGCAGGCCTTGATTGACAAAGCTAAGGACATGTTTGGAGCGGATCAAGTAGTTGTCAAAGAGGGATAACCTTAATAATAGTTTAAAGGGTACGAAAAATAACAGATAGGATGTGTGTTAAAATGGCAGGTATGAAGGGAATGGGCGGCGGCATGGGTGGCAATATGAGTCAGATGTTAAAGCAAGCCCAAAAGATGCAAGAGGATATGGCGAGAGTACAAGAAGAGCTTCTGACTAAAACAGTGGATGCCTCTTCTGGTGGTGGAATGGTTCAGGTCATCGTAAGTGGGAAAATGGAATTAGTTCAGTTGAAAATCAAGCCTGAAGCAGTCGACCCGGAGGACGTGGAAATGTTGGAAGATCTCATTAAAGCGGCCTTAAACGAAGGGTTAAGGAAAGCCCAAGAAATGGCCAACAATGAGATGGGTAAACTGACCGGTGGTTTAAAGATCCCCGGATTGTTCTAGGCGATTTATGGATTTCTTACAATACCCACAACCTTTGGCAGATCTGATTAGCAGTTTGGCTCGTCTACCGGGGATTGGCCCCAAAACAGCAGGGCGATTGGCCTTTTATCTCCTTCAACAACCGCGGGTTTCAGAGGATTTAGCGAAGGCTATCGTCGTAGCTAACCGTGATATTAGAAAGTGTTCCATTTGTTCAAATTTTACAGAGCAAGACCCGTGTGGGCTCTGCCGAAATGTGCAAAGAGATCAAACCGCGCTTTGCGTTGTTGAGCATCCAAGAGATGTTGTGTCCTTGGAGAAAACCAAAGAATTTAAAGGTCTTTATCATGTTCTCCACGGCGTTCTTTCACCAATGGATGGAATTGGTCCGGAGCAATTGACCATTAATTTGCTCCTGAAACGATTAGATGGAATACGAGAAGTGGTCATGGCACTGAACCCCACTGTAGAGGGCGAAGCGACTGCTTTATATTTGGCACGTTTGCTAAAACCTTTAGGAATTAAGGTAACTCGGATAGCGCATGGTCTACCCGTGGGTGGAGATTTAGAATATGCTGATGAGGTAACCATTGCCCGGGCTTTAGAAGGACGACGACAACTTTAGATATACAGAGAAAGCATGCTCACTGATCGACCAAAATTTAGTGAGCATGCTTTTTTTTATTTACGAATACTTTTTAGGACACTTTAACTAATTCGAAGTTCTTCTTTATCCAGCGAGTGCATATTTATGGACTAGCACTGGACTAGCACTGGACTAGCACTGGACGAGGAGGAATTTGCGTGACCCTGGTATTTCTTGGTCTGCTGATTTTACTGATAGGCTTAGTTGTTCGTTCTACCCTAGGTAAGCCTAATCTATTGTTGAAGTTTACTATTCATATGTTAGGAGGTATTGTCGGACTTTGGTTGTTCGACTTTCTGCTTAGTATTTTTGGATTTGCTATTCCTATTAATTTTTTTACGATAACTCTGGTTGGGTTGTTGGGGTTTCCTGGAGTTTTGGCCCTGGTGGTATTGCAGTTTTTAGGAATCTAATTAAAATTATTTGAAGTGTCAGATTGTACTATGGTCATAGAAGCTGAAGAGTAGTGATTTCAAATTTACCTAAATTATAATTCTTGACGAACGAATCAATAATGAGGTATATTAATTTTGTGTAAGTTGGCGCTATTCAGAATTAATCTGATTTAGTTGCCATAATTTTTTCTTATGCGATTGATTTTTGTACGATTTTGTGGATAAAGCAGGGTTATGAATTATATATCTTGTTGTAGAAGTGCTTTTGTTATGCTATGCTGTTATAAGACAGGGTGGTGGATGATTACATAATCCTGTAAATTAAATTTAGTACAATTAGGAGGATGAAAATAATGGTAAAAATGAAAACAATGGATGGTAACGAAGCGGCCGCTCACGCATCGTACGCGTTTACGGAAGTCGCCGCCATCTTCCCGATTACTCCCTCTTCGACGATGGCCGAATTGGTCGACGAATGGGCTGCTTTTGGAAGGAAGAATGTATTCGGACAGGCTGTTAAGGTTGTAGAGATGCAATCCGAGGGGGGAGCAGCGGGCTGCTTACACGGATCACTCCAAGGTGGGTCTTTAACATCCACTTACACAGCGTCACAAGGCTTACTTTTAATGATCCCAAATATGTATAAAATCGCCGGTGAGCTGCTGCCCTGCGTATTCCATGTAAGTGCTCGTGCCTTGGCAGCTCATGCACTTTCGATTTTTGGTGATCATCAGGATGTTATGTCTGTGCGGGCAACTGGTTTTGCAGAGCTTGCTTCAAATAACGTACAAGAAGCTATGGACTTAGCCTTTATTGCTCACCTTACAACGATTAAAGCTCGCGTACCTTTCCTTCACTTCTTTGATGGATTCCGTACCTCTCATGAAATTCAAAAGATTGAAGTACCGGAGTATGAAGACGTTGCGCAACTATTAGATTGGGAGGCGCTTCAAGCGTTCCGTGATCGTGCTTTAAATCCTGATCATCCTGTTCTGCGTGGAACTGCTCAAAACCCGGATATTTACTTCCAAGGCCGTGAAGCTTGCAATCCTTTCTATGATGCAATTCCTGATATGGTCGAACATTATATGCAAGAATATAAGAAGCTCACCGGTCGTGAATATCATCCTTTCCAATATTATGGAGCAGATGATGCTGAGTATATCATCGTGGCTATGGGTTCGATCTGTGACACGATTGAGGAAACTATTGATTATCTTGTAGCCAAAGGGGAAAAGGTTGGAGTTGTTAAGGTTCATTTGTATCGTCCGTTCTCCAGTGATTACTTCTTTAAAGTATTGCCACCGACCGTTAAGAAGATTGCGGTTCTTGAGCGTACCAAAGAACCAGGCGCTTTGGGTGAACCTCTATATTTAGATATTAAGGAAATTTTCTACACGAGTGCTATTAAACCAGTGATTGTTGGCGGTCGGTATGGCTTAGGTTCTAAAGATACCACTCCTTCTCAAGTCTTGGCTGTCTACAAGAACCTCAAGTCTGAAAGTCCAAAAAATGGCTTTACGATTGGGATCGTGGATGATGTAACGTTTAAATCTTTAGCTGAAGATGAGATTATTGACACAGCACCGGAAGGAACTATTTCCTGCAAATTCTTCGGTCTCGGCTCAGATGGGACGGTCGGTGCCAATAAGCAAGCAATTAAGATCATTGGGGATCATACCGAGCTTTATTCGCAAGCTTATTTTCAATATGACAGTAAGAAATCCGGCGGAAACACGATTTCCCACATTCGCTTCGGGAAGAAACCTATTAAATCTCCTTATTATGTTACGGGCACCAATTACATCGCCTGCTCCAACCAAACCTATGTTTACAAATATGATCTTTTAAAAGGCTTAAAGAAAAATGGTACTTTTCTCTTAAACTGTAACTGGACAGTTGAAGAACTGGGAGAAAAACTTCCGACTGCTATGAAGCAATCCATCGCGAAAAACGAGGTTGACTTTTACATTATTGATGCCATAGCGATCGGTAAAGAACTTGGTCTCGGTTCCCATGTTAATATGGTCATGCAAGCTGCTTTCTTTAAACTGGCGAACGTAATTCCTGTCGAGGAAGCCATCAATTATCTAAAAGCTTCCGTCGTAAAAGCCTATGGCAAAAGTGGCCAAAGTGTAGTGGATATGAATATTGCGGCGATTGATCAGGGCGTTTCTTCCTTTGTTAAAGTTGAAGTACCTGCGTCCTGGGCCAATGCAGACGATGCTCAAGCTCAAGCAGCAGCGGCCGTCGATGAGCCTGCTTACATTAAAAGTTTTGTCCGCCCGGTGAGTGCCTTAGAAGGGGATTGCCTTCCGGTTAGCATTTTCTCAGGACGTGAGGATGGAACGGTACCGCTAGGGACGTCTGCTTTTGAAAAACGTGGCATCGCGGTCATTGTACCTGAGTGGCAGGTGGAAAATTGTGTTCAGTGTAACCAATGTTCTTTTGTTTGCCCACACGCCTGTATTCGTCCGTTCTTATTGACCGAGGAAGAAGTCAAAAACGTTCCGGAAACGTTCGCAACCAAGAAAGCAACGGGTAAAGGGGCGGAAGGTCTCCAATTCCGTGTTCAGGTCAGTCCATTGGATTGCACCGGGTGCGGCAATTGCGCCGAAGTTTGTCCGGCTAAAGGTAAAGCCCTCCATATGAAGCCAGCGGAAGAACAAGTCGAGCTGCAAGCTAAAAATTGGGTGTATGCTACTACTATAGCAAACAAGGGTAAGTTGTTTGAGCTGGGTTCGGTTAAAAATAGTCAGTTTGCGCAACCTTTGCTTGAGTTCAGTGGAGCATGTCCAGGGTGTGGTGAGACTCCTTATATTAAGCTGATCACCCAACTTCACGGCGACCGCATGATGATTGCCAATGCTACGGGCTGTACCTCTATTTGGACCGGAAGCGCTCCGGCAGTTCCTTATACGACCAATGCGGAAGGTAAAGGACCAGCTTGGGCTAATTCCTTGTTCGAGGACAACGCTGAGTTTGGTTATGGGATGTACGTGGGCGTTAGCCAACTCCGTGAAAAACTTGTAGATCTGATGAAACAAGCAGTTGAGATGGAGATTGGTGCTGAGCTGAAAGAAGCTTGCCAAGAGTGGCTCGCGGGTTGGAATGACGCAGAAGCCTCCAAAGCAGCGACAGCCAAGATCCTGGCGGGACTTAATGGATACACCGGGGATAACAAAGTCCTCGCTGAAATTCTGGTCAAAAAAGATTATCTTATTAAAAAATCTCAGTGGATTATCGGTGGAGATGGTTGGGCTTATGACATCGGATTTGGAGGATTAGATCACGTCTTAGCTTCCGGAGAAGATGTGAATGTCCTTGTCGTCGATACAGAAGTTTACTCCAATACGGGCGGACAATCCTCCAAAGCGACTCCGTGCGCCGCTGTAGCTAAGTTTGCTGCAGCCGGTAAGAAGATTCGCAAGAAGGACCTTGGCGCTATGGCTATGACGTATGGTTACGTCTATGTAGCACAAATCGCCTTAGGGGCGGACATGGCTCAAACTCTCAAAGTCATGAAAGAAGCAGAGGCTTATAAAGGACCTTCTTTGATTATCGCGTATGCGCCTTGTATCAACCATGGTATTAAAGCGGGTATGACCAAGAGCGTACAAGAGGCGAAGCTAGCGGTAGATTCCGGCTACTGGCATCTCTATCGCTTCAACCCGGATCTGATCGAACAAGGCAAGAATCCCTTTAGCCTGGATTCCAAAGAGCCGACAATGCCTTTCCGTGACTTTATTATGGGCGAAGTTCGATACTCCTCGTTGCTGAGTGCCTTCCCAGATAGTGCAGAGGAACTCTTTGTGGGCGCTGAAAAATATGCCAAGATCCGCTATGATTCCTATAAACGGCTTGCAGACCAAAAGTGGGACTAATAATTTAGTGAACTCCTTTCAGCTAAAGCTAACATCGTGGAGAACCAGGGTATGGCCCATTAGCGAAGCGATTCTCGTCTCGCCGATGGAATTGAGTTAAGCCAATAGATGTGATTTAAAAGAGCAGATTATTCTGCTCTTTTTTTATTCCCCAAAAAATCTATGTAGTTAGACTTGAATTTGTTACTTCTTTAGCCTATTCTTAAACTTCATCTTATGTAGGGATATTTCTATGAGGAGGGTGTGATCGTAAGATTGTGAAATTTATTTTTTGTAGAAATGCAAATCTTATGCTATGCTATGCTATATGAATGAACCGTAAGGTCAGGTGGTCAGACCATAGAAAAGATAATTTAAGAAGTGATTATCTTTTCACAACGTCTCGAATTTAAATTAGGCACATAATTAGGAGGGTACAAAATAATGGCAAAAATGAAGACTATGGATGGTAACGAAGCGGCAGCCCACGCGTCGTACGCGTTTACGGAAGTCGCCGCCATCTTCCCAATTACTCCTTCTTCGACGATGGCTGAACTGGTCGATGAATGGGCTGCTCATGGAAGAAAAAACGTCTTTGGACAAACTGTTAAAGTTGTAGAGATGCAATCTGAGGCTGGTGCTGCCGGTGCTGTACATGGTTCCCTTCAGGCCGGAGCTCTAACTACTACTTATACAGCCTCACAAGGGTTACTTTTAATGATCCCGAATATGTATAAGATTGCCGGTGAGCTTCTGCCCTGTGTATTCCATGTGAGTGCCCGTGCTTTGGCAACACATGCACTTTCGATTTTCGGTGACCACCAGGACGTGATGTCTGTGCGTTCAACGGGTTTTGCTGAGCTTTCCTCTAATAGCGTACAGGAAGCCTTAGACTTAGGTTTTATTGCTCATCTGGCTACGATTAAATCTCGTGTTCCCTTCCTTCATTTCTTTGACGGATTCCGTACTTCTCATGAAATTCAAAAAATTGAAGTACCGGAGTATGAAGACGTTGCTCAACTAGTGGATATGGAGGCGGTTCAAGCCTTCCGTGACCGTGCTTTGAATCCTGAGCATCCGGTGCTGCGTGGAACAGCTCAAAACCCGGACATCTACTTTCAAGGCCGTGAAGCCGCCAATCCTTTCTATGCGGCAATACCAGACCTGGTTGAACATTATATGCAAGAATATAAGAAGCTCACTGGTCGCGAATATCATCCTTTCCAATACTACGGCGCAGAAGATGCAGAGTATGTCATCGTGGCTATGGGCTCTATTTGTGACACAATTGAGGAAACCATTGATTACCTCTTAGCTCAAGGAGAAAAAGTTGGAGTTATTAAAGTTCACTTATACCGTCCGTTCTCCAGTGATTACTTCTTCAAAGTGTTGCCCAAAACCGTAAAGAAAATTGCGGTTCTTGATCGGACAAAAGAAGCCGGTTCCTTAGGTGAACCCCTGTATCTAGATATTAAAGAGATTTTCTACACTAACGATATTAAACCAGTAATTGTTGGCGGACGTTATGGTTTAGGTTCCAAAGACACGACACCTTCGCAAGTACTGGCTGTCTACAAGAACCTTAAGTCTGAAAGACCGAAGAATGGCTTTACCATAGGTATCGTGGATGATGTAACTCATACTTCTTTAGCTGAAGACGAAACTATTGACACCGCTCCGGAAGGGACTATCTCCTGTAAATTCTGGGGTCTCGGATCAGATGGTACTGTCGGTGCCAATAAACAAGCGATTAAGATCATTGGAGATCATACTAAGCTCTATGTACAAGCTTATTTCCAATATGACAGTAAGAAATCTGGCGGAATCACGATCTCCCACCTCCGCTTCGGTAAGAAAGAAATCAAATCTCCTTACTATGTTACGGGCACAAATTACATCGCTTGCTCCAACCAAACCTACGTTTACAAATATGATCTCTTGAAAGGTCTAAAAAAGAACGGCATTTTTGTACTGAACTGTCAGTGGACTGCCGAAGAGTTGGATGAAAAACTTCCGGCTGCGATGAAGCAATTTATAGCAAAAAACAATGTCAATTTTTACATTATTGATGCGGTCTCCATTGCAGGTAAAATTGGACTTCGTTCGCGCACGAACATGATTATGCAAGCCGCTTTCTTCAAGTTGGCTAACGTAATTCCTGTTACTGAGGCGATTGACTATTTGAAAGCTTCTGTAGTAAAGTCCTATGGTAAAAAAGGCCAAAACATTGTGGATATGAACAATGCGGCGATAGATCAGGGAGTATCTTCCTTCGTTAAAGTGGAAGTACCTACGTCGTGGGCTAATGCAGACAACGCTCAAGCTCAAGCTGCGGCAACGGTTGATGAGCCCGTTTACGTAACAAATATTCTCCGCCCAGTGAATGCAATGGCGGGAGACAATCTTCCGGTTAGCACTTTCTTAGGCCGCGAAGACGGAACTGTACCGCTGGGAACTGCCGCTTTCGAAAAACGTGGGATTGCGGTCAGCGTTCCAGAGTGGCAGATGGATAACTGTATCCAATGTAACCAGTGTTCTTATGTTTGCCCACACGCAGCGATTCGGCCCTTCTTAATGACCGAAGAAGAAGTTAAAAATGCTCCAGAAACCTTTACAGCCAAAAAGGCAAATGGTAAAGAAGCAGAAGGCCTGCAATTCCGGGTTCAGGTCAGTCCGTTGGATTGTACAGGGTGTGGCAACTGTGCTGAAGTTTGTCCGGCCAAAGGAAAGGCTCTTAGCATGGAGTCAGCCGCTGAACAAGTCGAACGTCAAGCTAAGAATTGGGAGTATGCAGTGACCCTTACAAACAAGAGCAAGCTTTTTAACGTGACGACCGTTAAAGCTAGCCAATTTGCTCAACCTTTACTTGAGTTTAATGGAGCATGTCCGGGTTGCGGCGAGACTGCGTATATTAAACTTATCACCCAACTATACGGTGATCGGATGATGATTGCTAATGCCACCGGCTGTACCTCTATCTGGGCTGGAAGTGCTCCTGCAGTGCCTTATACGACCAACGAAGAAGGCAAAGGTCCGACTTGGGCTAACTCTTTATTTGAAGACAATGCTGAATTCGGTTATGGTATGTCCGTGGGAGTTAGTCAACTCCGTGAAAAATTGGCTGATCTGATGAAGCAGGCTCTTGAGCTTGAACTTGATGCTGAGCTGAAAGAAGCTTTCCAAGAGTGGCTCCAAGGCTACGATGACGCTGATGCTTCCAAAGCAGCGTCGATTAAGATCCTTGCCGGTCTTAAAGGATACGCCGGGGATAATCCGGTCCTCGCAGAAATCTTCGCTAAGAAAGATCATCTCATCAAAAAATCGCAGTGGATTATTGGTGGCGATGGTTGGGCCTATGATATCGGATTTGGAGGATTGGACCACGTCCTAGCTTCCGGGGACGATGTCAACGTTCTTGTTGTCGACACCGAGGTTTATTCCAATACCGGTGGACAATCCTCGAAATCGACTCCGTGCGCAGCTGTAGCTAAGTTTGCGGCAGCTGGTAAGAAGATTCGCAAGAAAGATCTGGGCGTTATCGCTATGAGTTATGGCTATGTCTATGTAGCACAAATCGCTTTAGGTGCGGATATGGCTCAAACTCTCAAGGTTATGAAAGAAGCAGAGGCTTATAAAGGACCTTCTTTGATTATTGCCTATGCGCCCTGTATTAATCATGGTCTCAAAGCGGGTATGACTAAGAGTGTACAAGAGGCAAAGAAAGCGGTTGAGTCCGGTTACTGGCATCTTTATCACTTCAACCCGGATCTGATCGATCAAGGCAAGAATCCATTTAGTCTCGATTCAAAAGAACCAACGACGTCCTTCCGAGAGTTCATTATGGGTGAGGTTCGATACTCTTCCTTGCTGAACACTTTCCCAGAGAGTGCAGAGGAACTTTTTGCGGGCGCAGAAAAGTATGCTAAGATCCGCTATGCTTCTTACAAACGGCTAGCTGACCAAAAATGGGACTAATAATTTAAGGGCGTATTACGAGAAATATTAGTTAGTTCGAAAGAGCAGGGTTATACCTGCTCTTTTTTATATGATCTCACCATCATCCAAGGCAGGCCACTTTCCGCCATCTCGTATCCCATGATTATTGTGTAAACATATTGATTCTTTGAGAATAAGATGACAAAAACAGAATGGGGTGTTGGATACGGGTAGTGAACCGATGATTGGAAATTTCGGACGTGAGTCGTTAGATCTACACTTGTTTTTCGCTCGGATTATGAGAGAACATGCCATTTTTATGCAAGCAGGATTTTTGCCCAAAGACGTTACTTATTTTCAGAAGGCGGCACAATTTAAATGCCAATATGACCAGGTACTCAAAGAAGCTATCAGACTAAGCAACGGTACTGCAGCTGAGGAGGTGCTGCAATCCGAAGAGCTGTTGACAGACAAAACACTTCGAGCTGAGCAAAAGACTCAGGAGATGACGGGGATACCGATTGATATGGCCTTAACTGTAGAAGAATTGAGGCTAAACCCAGATCCGGGGATGCTTCAAGCGGAGATCGAACAGGTTTGTGCCTTAAATCAGAAAGTAATGGTTCTAACAACTTCTTTTGCCGAGTTCAAGGCTATGGTATTGGATCAAGTCACCCATTGTTCTTTAGTCTGCAATCTGTTTCCTGCGCAGCTTGAACATGTCTACAAGGAAGCTCTTTTTTACCTTGAAGTTCTCAAACGTCTGCAAAACAATCAATTTGTCGATGCACGTGTTGATCTGCTCGAACAAGAAGTATTTTGGGATGAAATCATGGGTGAACATGCCAAGTTTGTTCGGCATCTATTAGACCCGTCCGAAAGAGAACTTTGTCGTAAGGCGAAAGAATTAACAAAAAGTTTTGAGCGGTTAGAACAGAAAATGAAAGGGGAGGGACTACCCGCCTCCAGCTTTGGGCGGCTGATGCATGAGAATATTTCGGCAACCCTAGCGATCGCTGAATTTAAAGCTACGGGCACAGAACTCATCTTGGCATGTCAGCTAAAATCTTTGCTATCTCCGTTGTTAACTGATCATACGTTGAGGGAAGCGAACTACTACTTAAGGATTCTGCAGACGTGGAGACCCGATCTCGGTCGAAGATAAACTACTTTCTTCATGCGTGACTTCAATTAAGTCTAATATAGGGGACGGTTCGTGGCTTACCTATGCAAGTCACAAACCGTCCCTTTAACTGCGCCTGTAGAACTAGCGGGAGGGGGTTGCGGTTTGCGGAGCAGAAAAGAGGACCAAACAATTGGGGTCAATTCATAAATTGACCCTACAAGCGCATAATCGACTCGTTGTCGGACAAAATAAGCCAGTGAAGGAGGGAGAAAATGTGCGTAGTTGGCTGAAAATGTTCAAAGAACTTACCATTCGCCCAAAGGGAGAACGCCGGATACGGAAATCTCCCTCGTATTCTTTTGACGGGGACTTTAATTATCCCGTATCAGGAACAAAAGTTAAAGAAATTTTATCACAGAGTAGCGATGTCTTGTTCCGGGAGTTTTTCCTTCAAGGGAAAGAACGTATTCCCAGTATATTAGCAGCTGTAGATGGGCTGGTTGATAAAAATTTGCTTGATCAATTTATTCTAAAGCCACTGATGGTGGATTTGGCTGGACATCCAGAATTAGCTCAAGTGACATTAGGAAATGTTGTAGACAAAACACTCCAGAATCTCCTACCCGGCTTAGAAATTAAGAAAATCGCCAAAATGGGAGAGGCTATCAATGCAGTTTTATCCGGTGATGCGGTTATTTTCTTTGGCGAAGCCAAAGAAGCGATCGTTATTGGTGCCAGGGGATGGGCTAATCGAGGCGTTAATGAACCAACCGGGGAATCGGTCATTAAAGGTCCGCATGAAGGATTTACGGAAACGCTCCGAATTAATACTTCGCTTTTACGTCGCAAGATCAAACATCCCTCCTTGCGCTTAATCTCTTTAAAAGTTGGAGATTTAACAAACACAGATCTAGTGGTTACCTATGTGGATAAAATCGCGAGTCCGGATATCGTCGCAGAGGTCGTGAGGAGGTTGGGTACCATTAAGATGGATGGCGTGATAGGTAATGGATATATCGAAGAAATGATTGAGGATAACCCCTATTCGCCCTTCCCACAAATGGCCTTTACAGAGCGTCCGGATGTTCTGGCAGGGAAACTTCTGGAAGGAAAAGTGGGCATTATGCTCGACGGAACCCCCATTGTTCTGGTGGTGCCCGCAATATTATCGCAGTTTTTAAATGTGGATGAAGACTACTACCAACGAGCTATGGTTGCAATCCTTGCTCGCTTTGTGAGATATTTAGGGGCATTTGTAGCTCTCTTGGCTCCTAGTATCTATATTGCGGTCACGACGTTTCATCAGGAAATTATACCGACAAATCTCCTGATGAGCATATCAGCAGGGCGCCAGGGAGTGCCCTTTCCTGCCCTCTTAGAGGCCTTAACTATGACCGTTGTCTTAGAAATATTGCAAGAAGCGGGGATCCGTTTGCCAAAACCGATCGGGCAGACGATTGGGATAGTGGGGGCACTGATCATCGGTGATGCGGCTGTAAAGGCAGGCTTGGTCAGTCCCTTGATGGTTATTATCATCGGTATTACAGCCGTAGCAAGCTATGCCATTCCCTATTACGATTTGGGTCTTGCTGTACGGCTCATTCGATTTCCGCTGATGATTTCGGCGGGAATTCTTGGTTTCTTTGGGGTCTCTGTAGGTCTCTATGTGATCGCAATTCACCTGCTAAGCCTTCGTTCTTTCGGCGTGCCCTACTTAAGTCCGTTTGCGCCGCTGCGAATTCGGGCCTTATTGCAGGATACATTTGTTCGGGCACCATGGTGGGCGTTAAAACGTCGTCCTCAACTTCTTGAAATTGAGGAACCTCGATCAGGGAAGAAAGGGTAACAATGGAAAAAATCTCAACGCATCAATTTATGACCTTAGGCGCAGCAATACTTATGGGGATAACGTTTCTCCCGGTAGCCTCGAACGTTACTCGAGCTTGTGGAAGAGATGGCTGGATGACCGTCTTACCGGGATTTGCTGTTGGGATTCCCTATGGATTGATGGTACTTTCAATTTCAGCACAGTATCCCCGTCAAAATTTATTGCAGATTTCAGCAACACTTTTGGGAAAATGGATAGGAAAAATTATAGGCTGCAGCTATATTTTGATCTCGAGTTACTTCGGCGGATTGTTACTTGCCCAAGTGGGGGAGGTTTTTCAACGTTCGATTATGCCGTTTACCCCCCGCTGGTTGTTTTGTGTAGGAGGGCTTCTGCTCGTTTTATACCTGGTTAGCGCTGGAATTGAAGTGCTTGCTCGTTTCTCTGAAGTCATCTTTCCCATCATTGTAATTGCCCTAGTGCTGAATATTACTCTTTCCATGTCGCGGATTGAGCAAGGAGAACTTTTGCCTATTTTAACTGAAGGATTGAAACCGCTTTTCTTTGGGATGTTTAAAGTAATACCATTTGCGATGTCATATATCTTTATCTTAGCGGGAATCCTTGCTTTTCTACCTGTCGGTAAGCAGGAGCTCGGCCAATTGAAAACAGGGCTTTGGCGAGCTGTTTTTTTGGTGGGAGTTCTGGACATGCTGGTTGCTTTAATTCAAATTCTTGTTTTTGGACCGTCAGAAACTGTTCGCCTGGTCTATGGTTTACTTGTGCTAGGGGAGATGGTGCAAATAAGTCAGACGGTTTCGGGGGTAGAATCCTTATTTATGGGAGTTTGGCTTGGAGCCTGGGTCATTAAAATTAGTGCTTTCTTTTTCGCAGCAATTTGGGGTTTAGAAACCGTCTTTAGATTGCAGGGCTTAAAATGGAAGCTTGTAGTCAGTGCCGTATTTTTGGGAATTACCTTCGGGTTTGTCAGAGGACCCTCATTAATTATGGAAATTGGACTCGTTGAAGTTTATGTGATTTTGCCTTTTACATCCGTTTGGGTCCTTACCCTTTGGGGGGCCTCACGCTGGAAGAAGGAGACTGGTGTTTTATCAAACGATTGAAATAAAGTATGGGGCCAATGAAGAAGCCCGGATCAGGAGGAAAAGGGTAACATGGAAAGAATTTCTCCCCATCAGTTCATGACCCTAGGGGCAGCCGTACTCCTGGGTACCACCTTCCTCCCCGTAGCATCGATTGTCACCGGAGTGAGTGGGCGGGATGGCTGGATGAGCGTCTTGCCTGGATTTGCCGTGGGAATTCCTTACGGTTTGATGGTGCTCTCGCTTTTGGCTGGGTATCCCCATCAGAACTTGCTACAGATTACAGAAACGCTCCTGGGTAAATGGTTTGGGAAGATGATAGGGGTTATGTATATCGTAATCACTGGCTACTTTGGTGGATTACTGCTGGGCCAAGTTGGGGATATCTATGAGCGTTCGATTATGCCTCTCACCCCGATCATCCTGTTCTACCTAGGAGCACTTTTACTCGTATTCTACTTGGTAGGGTTTGGAATCGAAGTGTTTGCTCGTTTCTCGGAAGTTATCTTTCCTTTAATAGTGATCGCGTTGGTTCTTAACATCAGTCTCTCCCTACCGCGGATGGAACGAGGAGAATTATTGCCTATTTTAAGTGAGGGAATAATCCCGCTGTTATTTGGGGCCCTAAAAATGATTCCTTTTGTGATGGAGTATATTCTTTTTTTAGCGGGACTCCTTACTTTTCTTCCCACCGCAAAGCAAGAGTTCGGTCAACTGAAATCAGGGGTTTGGCGAACGGTTTTCTTGATTGGAATTTTAGATACCCTAGTTGTCTTAATACAGCTTCTGGTATTTGGACCGAGTGAAGCGATCCGTTTGGTTTATGGTTTACTGGTGCTAGGGAAGTTAGTAGAAATCAGTCAGACATTTGCTGGGGTAGAATCTTTATTTATGGGGGTTTGGCTTGGAGCTTCGGTTCTGAAGATCGGTGCTTTCTTTTTCGCGGCGACTTGGGGCTTAGAAATGGTCTTCGGCGTGAAAGGCGTAAAGTGGAACCTAGCCTTAAGTACTGTATTTTTGGGGATTGCCCTAGGGTTTGGTAGAGGGCAGGATTTGATCAAGGAAATTGGACTCGTCGATGATTACTTAATTTTGCCGTTTACGTCCGTTTGGGTTCTTATCCTTTGGGGTGTCTCGCTTTGGAAGAAGGGAGCCGGTGTTTAATGAAAGGCAATAAAAGTCTTATCGGTGTGATATTACTCCTAATCGGCTGTATCTTGTTCTTAACTGGGTGCTGGGGAAAACGGGAAGTGGAGGAATTGGCTCCTCTGATGGGTGTAGGAATTGATCTGGGGCAAAAGCCCGGTACTTATCTTATTACACAACAATTTGCCATACCAACAAAAGGGGCGGGGGCTCCAGAGATTAAAGACTGGACGGTAAGTATAGAGGCCTCAAGTGCCAGGGAGGTGACCGAGAAAGTTTCTCTGATTTTAAACCGCATCCCTTTTATGGGTTCGCTGATGGTGATTGTCATTGGTGAGGACGCGGCGAGAGCTAATTTTAATGATTTGTTGGATTTTACCCAACGTTATTCGAAATTTCGCCGTACAATGTACTTGACTTTAGCCAAAGGTAAAGCCCAAGATATCTTAACGTTGAAATTACGCAAAGGAGAAATTCCGGCGATGTTTATTAAAAGTAACATCGAAACTGCGGATGATTTTTCAACTTTTCCGACGGTTCGACTCGGGCATTATCTAACTGTTTTAGGTGATAAAAGTACGGCACCCATTCTCCCGATCGTTGAGAGTATAAAGCCGGGAGAGGAGGGCTATGAATATCAAGCCAAAGGATCCGATGGAGCACAGGAGGTGCGTATACAAGGGGCGGGGGTTTTAAAAGGAGGGCATTTGGTTGATTCTTTGACAGATGAAGAGACCAAGGGGTATATGTGGCTCGATGACGATGTGATCAATCGTTATCTTAGCACGGCGAATGTCGCAAAGAGTAACCTGACCTTTGCTGGGCAAGTTCTAAATTCCAAAACCAAGTACAAAGTGTTAAGTAACAATGGCACGATGGAGATACAATACCACATCGAATCAAGTATAGGGCTCGATGAAGTTATGGGACTAAAGGAGCAACTTCCGGAGACGGAGTGGGTGGATCTTATGAAAGGGGTAGAAACAAGTTTCGCAAAGGCGATTCAGAAGGAATGTGAGCTTTCCATTAAGAAAGAAAAAGAGTCAGGTCTTGATTTTTTGGGGATTGGACGGCACATCGAACAGAGACAACCAGCGTATTGGAAGACGATAAAGGACCAATGGGAGCAGAAAATTGCGGATTTTCCGGTGTCTATAGATGTACAGGTCACGGTTCATCATACGGGAATGTCAAGTAGCAGCGCAGCGACTAATTAAACTCGAGAGAGGCAAGAATAGGGGTAGAAGTAACTAGGAGGAATATGACAATGATTAAGATGATGTCTACCCAACGGCAGAGCCCTACCGAGATTCAGGAGAAGGTTGAAGGGCAGGAAATTGTTCCGAGTGAGGGAAAAGTCCTTCCAGTCTGTTATCGCTGCACACAAGTCCCTAAAAATGGACTATACGATGGTTTTCGGGTCGAGGGAATGTTTTTCTGTTCAGATTGCCAGCAAGAACTGTTCATGGCTGAACAAGGATCTCCGCAATATCAAGAATTTCTCTTCTTAATCAAAGGACTTCTTTTGCAGGAGCATGATTTCTTTTGAAAGGGCAAAATGCCTTGTGCCCCAAGGTTAATGGATAAGGGCACAAGGCATTTTACTCGGATTAGTCAATGTGGATGATAAATTCCCTAACTTATGATAAAATGGATAGAATACCATGTGTTAGTTATAGTTTCGTATGAACAAATTAGGTTATTGGAATAATGGAGGTTCAGCGGTGGGTGATCTGGGAGAGGGATTGAGTCGTTATCAACAACAAGGATTTTGCTCTTTCCATACTCCTGGCCATAAAGGTCGACAGGAGTTTTTTAATGGCTTAGATTTTTGGGGTATTGACTTAACCGAACTTCCGGGACTTGATATGCTTCATTCACCGAGTGGGATAATTGCTGAGGCACAAAAACGGTCGGCTAAGATTTTCGGAGCGGAGGAAACTTTTTTTCTTATCAATGGAGGAACGGTCGGGAATCAAGCGATGTTTCTCGCTTTGGAAAATAGAGCTGCTAAACGTGTTGTTGTGGAGAGAAGCTCCCATCGTTCCGTTATGTCGGCCTTGGTCCTCAGTGGCTTGAAACCTTACTATGTAATGCCTACAATTCATCCGGATTTTAATCTTCCGTTAGGATTAGACGTGGAGAAGCAACGGATTCCGTGGCAAGCGGTCGCTGCTTGCCATGTCACATATCCTAGTTATTATGGAACAGCTTTTGAATTGGACCAATTATTGGCTGAAAGAACACGTTTGGGGTTTGAGACACCCATTCTTGTTGATCAAGCACATGGGTCACATTATCTTGGACCTTTATTTCCTCCGAGTGCATTAAAGCTTGGCGCAGACCTTGTCTTACATAGTTCTCATAAAACCTTAAGTGCCTTGACTCAGTCAGCTATGCTGCATGTTCAAGGGCCTAGAGTCTCTCGCAGCCGCTTAAGACAAAGTCTGGAACTTCTGCAATCCTCAAGCCCGAGTTATTTACTGCTGGCCTCTTTGGAACGGGCCGGAGAATATGCTCTGGATTTTGGCCGCTGGGAGTGTCTCCAACAAGAGGTTGAAGATCTGCATAGGAAAGTAGGGAAGAGCTTCCGTATTCTCTCTCAAAAAGATGTTGGAACGTATGGCATTCATACGGTAGATTGGTCCAAAATCCTGATCAATACCTTAGGAATGGGGGTTCCTGCTCCCCGCTGTGTAAGGTACCTTCGAGAAGGATTTGGCATCGAACCGGAGTTATGGGATGAGGAAAATATTCTCTTTATGTTGGGAATTGGGAACACGCCAGAGGATATCCGACGGCTCACTAAGGGATTAGAAAGTTTAGCGAGTTTCGCCCATTCGGTTGGCTCTGTTGCAGCGAAAAAGCGATTAGAAAATGATAGGTTTAGAATTTCTTCCTTACCTCAGCAAGCGCTTTCCCTACGGGATGCTTTTTTTGCCCATAAGCGCCAAATCCCTCTCAAGGAAAGTTTGGGTCATATTGTTGGAGAAACAATCTCCCCTTATCCACCGGGAATTCCAGTCATTGTAATGGGTGAACAAATGACTGATGAAGTTTTGGGTACGCTGCTCACTGCTGGAGAGGGGCGTTGGCAAGGGTGGGACGGTTTTGAAAGCCAAACAATTTGGATTGTTGAGGTGTGACGATATGAATCTACAGTTAGCATTGTTGGAGAAGGCCGCACGTGAAAATCGCTTGGCACATCTCTTACTGTTTCATGGAGGGAGTGCCTCGCAGCAGAGGGATTTCGCTCTCCGGTTAGCGCAAATTTTAAACTGTAGTCAGCCTATGTTGGAAAGACCGTGCCAAAGTTGTTTAGCTTGTCGTAAAATTCTCAGTGGAAACTATCCGGATTTCTTATGGTTGAAACCACTTAAAACGTCTATCGGTATCGATCAGGTTCTTGCCTGGCAACAGAAGGTCTATCTTAAGCATTATGAGGGGAACTATAAAGTTTCTGTAATAGAGCATGCTAATGCTATGACTTTGCCGGCAGCCAATGCACTGTTAAAAGTCATTGAAGAACCGCCGGAGAGGACTGTAATTATTTTAAATGCCGAAAATGCAGAAGGAATTTTACCCACAATACAGAGTCGGGCTCAGCTTGTATATTTCCCCAACCTTTCTGAAGAAACATGGCTAAAGGGGTTGGGAGAGGTGGATCAACAAGAAGCCATTCAGGTTTTGCGTTTAAGTGGGAAAGATCAAAATTTGGCGACAGCCATTCTTGAGCACGGTGTGCTGATCTTGCAAGACTGGGTCGAAAAGTTTCGGACTGCAGTGGAAGAAAGAGATTTTCTCAAACTTTTTGCTCTTTTCCCGATCGATAAGCATCAAGCCGCTCTTTATTTACAGGTTATGGCGGTACAGGCGCAAGAAGGGATCCAAAAAGGTACTATTCATCCTTCTGAGCTTTTGGCGATCGGAAAAGCCGCTGATGTACTACGACAACAAGTAAATCCGAGACTAGTAATTGAAGTGTTAGCTTTAGAATTATTCCAACAAGGAGGGGCTCTCTGTGATTGAGGTCGTAGGCGTTCGCTTTAAACACGCTGGGAAGATATATTATTTCTCTCCGGGAGACCTTGAACTTGCTGCATCGGATAAAGTGATTGTTGAAACAGCAAGGGGTATTGAATTCGGGGAATTGGTCATCCCCCCTCGTCAAGTTGCTGACGAGGAAGTGGTCCTACCTTTAAAACAAGTCATGCGTAAAGCGTCAACAGCGGATGAACAATTTGTCGAACAGAATAGAACCAAGGAAAAAGACGCTTTCCAAATCTGCTTAAAGAAGATTTCAGAACATCAGTTACCGATGAAATTAGTTGATGTCGAATATACATTTGATGGCAATAAGATCATTTTTTCCTTTACAGCAGAGGGACGTGTAGATTTCAGGGAATTGGTGAAAGACTTAGCCGCAATATTCCGGACGCGCATAGAGCTGCGTCAAATTGGGGTGCGTGATGAAGCTAAAATGCTTGGGGGGGTCGGTTCTTGCGGGCGAATTCTCTGTTGTACTTCCTTTTTAGGAGATTTTGAGCCAGTCTCGATACGGATGGCTAAAGATCAAAAACTCTCTCTTAACCCGACCAAAATTTCTGGAATTTGTGGTCGCCTCATGTGTTGCCTTAAATATGAAAATGGTTGTTATAAATCCGAAGACAAAGAGCATTGTTCACGTCACAATGTTCAAATAGTGGAAAAAGTGGCTGAAACTCCGGATGAAGCTAACCCCCGGGCGGAAAGCGTTTTCGCTCCCAAACCTGACGCGAAACTACAACGCAATAGGAAAGGGGAAAAGCCCAAAGGAAAGAGTGAGAGAGTATGAGTCAATTGACCCAGGCCCTTACAGAAGTGGAAGAAAAATTGCGTTCCCTCCTTGAAGAGGTTAACCGTTTGAAACCTTATGTACAAGCTTTGGAGGAAGAAAATATCAAGTTAAAACGGGAATGGACCCTTCCTGAAAAGGAAACAGAACGCGTTATAGCCAACGCTGAACACATTCAAGGAGTTGCCCATGATAATCTTGTGCGTCTGTATCAAGAAGGGTTCCATGTCTGCCACCTTCATTTTGGGCAACCGTTAGAAGGGGATTGTCTGTTTTGTATGGGTTTTTTGAGGAAAGATTGATTACTTCTGAGTTTACTAAACCAGGCAAGGAGTCTAAATATGCTGGCTAAAGGTACGTTGTATGTGTGTGCGACGCCGATTGGAAATTTGGGAGATATCACTGTGCGCGTTTTAGATACGTTGCGAGAAGTGGATTTGATTGCGGCTGAGGACACGCGTCATTCTCGAAAACTTATGCAACATTACCAGATTACGACACATATGACCAGTTATCACGAGCATAATGAAAAAAAGAAATCCCTAGAATTGGTGGAGAAACTTAAGTGCGGTCAAACGATTGCGCTCATTTCTGACGCAGGTTTGCCAGGGATTTCTGATCCGGGGTGTGAAGTAATACGTCTTTGCCAAGCGGAGAATATTCCGGTCGACGTCTTGCCTGGACCAAATGCAGCCCTCACGGCTTTGGTATTATCGGGAATGCCGACGGAGCATTTTGCTTTTCACGGGTTTTTACCTGCTACCGCTGGAGCAAGGAACAAAAGCCTTGAGCAACTGGCTAACCTACCTCAGACCCAGATCTTTTATGAGGCCCCTCATCGTTTGGTGGCGTCTTTACAAGGAATCTCAGAGTACTTTGGGGATCGTGATGCAGCTGTCGTGCGTGAGTTGACAAAATTGCATCAGCAGGTGCACAAGGGAACTGTTTTAGAGTTAATAGAAGCCTTCGAGCAGACAGCACCACGGGGTGAGTGTTGTATCGTCATCGCACCCTACGTTCCCATGAAACCAGTTGGGGGTCCGGAAGAATGGTGCCAAGAGGTCAAAGCAGGAATAAGTCGAGGATTGAGTAAAAAAGATGCCATGAAAGAAGTGGCCAAGCGTTATGGAGTCCGAAAACCTGAGGTTTACCAAGCTCTCCTAACGTTATCCTTGGAGGGACAAGTGCCTTTGTAGCCCTCATCCTAGGAAGTAAGGATGGGCCATTTCGAGGGCATGAAAAGGAAGGCCTTAAAAGGCCTTCCAAGGTGAGTTTTTCGATTCTGTTCGGGCTTTTCCTCTATGTAATTTAGCTTGGTTTTAAACGGCCTTGGATTCAACATTCCCCGAGACGGTCTCTCCCATGGCAATTGCACATTCGCGGCAGACGTTCTTACCATGAAAAAGTTGATTATCGCTTGCATTACCACAAAATACACAAGCAGGTTCATACTTTTTAAGAATGATCTTTTCTTGGTCCACATAAATTTCCAGTGCATCTTTTTCGTCAATACCTAAAGTGCGGCGAAGCTCAATTGGTAAAACAATTCGGCCAAGTTCATCTACTTTTCTCACGATTCCGGTTGATTTCATCATTAGATTGTCCACTCTCCCTTTGCAACAACATTCGACAAGATACTACAGACTTATGATACCAATCGTTCCATTTAAAGTCAACCAATTTTTTTATTTGATTTTTATTTTTTTTAAAGCGAGTAATAGCCTTCATATTAATTCCTAATTGTGGGCATACTTGACAAATCTAGGTCTTTATACTTTCTAAAGATAATTGAGATGGGAGACATTTTGGTGAAATATTATATAACTACTCCGATTTTTTATCCGAACTCGAGCCCGCATATTGGAACGGCCTATACGACTGTTGCTGCAGACGCACTTGCACGTTATCATAGATTACTGGGAGATGAAGTTTACTTCTTGACGGGCACAGATGAAAACGCTCAAAAAATTGTACGCACCGCAGAAGCACATAATACTGACCCGAAAATTTATGTTGATGGGGTGGTAGAACGCTTTAAGGAATTATGGGAAGCCCTTGATATTTCTAATGATGACTTTATTCGGACGACTGAAGATCGTCATCAAAAAGTGGTTCAACAAATTTTCACCAAACTATATGAACAAGGAGACATCTATAAATCTGAGTATTCAGGCTGGTATTGCACGCCCTGTGAAACGTTTTGGATGGAAAACAAATTACTTGAGGGTAAATGTCCTAATGCGGATTGTGGCCGAGATGTAGAATTACTAAAGGAAGAAAGTTATTTCTTTCGTCTTTCGAAGTATCAAGATGCTTTGCTCAATTTTATCAAAGAACACCCGGAATTCATCCAACCGAGTTCTCGTCGCAACGAAATGCTGCGTTTCATTGAAGGCGGATTAGAGGATCTCTGTGTCTCGCGCACGACATTTCAGTGGGGGATAAAAGTTCCCTTTGATCCCAAACATGTTGTGTACGTATGGCTGGATGCTCTGATTAATTATATTTCAGCGCTCGGTTACCCTGATGGAGAAAACTATAAGCGGTATTGGCCTGCTGATGTGCACATAATGGGAAAGGATATTGTACGTTTCCATGCGGTAATCTGGCCGATTATTCTTTTGGCCTTAGACATTCCTCTCCCTAAAGTAATTTATGGGCATGGTTGGTATTTGAGCAAAGAAGGCGGTAAAATATCCAAGTCCCGCGGAAATGTGCAAGATTCCTTTGAGTTAATTCAAAGATATGGCTCAGATGCTATCCGTTATTTCTTGTTGCGCGAGATGCAAGTGGGCTCAGATGGTACGTATTCCGAAGATAACGTGGTTGAACGCCTAAACAGTGATCTGGCCAATGATTTTGGAAATTTCATATCTCGGAGTTTAGCAATGGTTGTTAAGTACCGAGGAGGGGTTGTTCCTCATCCAGGGCAAGACGGCGTACTGGAGCGGGAATTAAAAGAATTGAGTCATGAAGTTAAAAACGCTGTCGAGAAAAGTCTTGAAGCACTCGACCTAGCTCGCGCACTTGAAGAGATTTGGCGTTTTGTTGCACGATGCAATAAATATGTCGATGAAACCGCTCCGTGGTCACTAGCTAAACATGAGAATCAGCGGGAGTGCTTAGACACAGTTCTCTATACGTTTGTGGAATGTATACGGGTTATGGCAGTCTTGACGGCCCCATTTATGCCGGGATTACCCTCAAGAATCTGCAGGCTCTTAGGCGTTGATGAGGGGTTCATCCGCTGGGAAGAAGCGGATCAATGGGGCATATCAGAGCCTGGAACACTAGTCCAAAAGGGAGAACCGCTTTTCCCGAGAATTGACATTTCTCAATATATGACGGCAGGGGAGACAAAAATAGTGGATCAAGATCAAAACATAGGCCAAGATATTAACCAAACTCAAGCTCAAAAAGAAACTACCGAACCTACTCCAGCTCCCGAATTTGAGCCTATCAAAGAAGAAATCAGCATGGATGAGTTTGCAAAACTAGATTTGCGGGTGGCAAAGATCCTGAGTGCCGAGAAAGTAGCAAAGACGGATAAACTTATGAAGTTAGAAGTTGAAGTAGCCGGCGTTGTGCGAACAGTTGTTTCGGGTATTGCTAAACACTATGCCCCAGAAGACCTTGTAAATCAATATGTTGTCTTGGTTGCCAATTTGAAACCTGCTAAATTGAGAGGAATCACGTCTCAGGGTATGATCTTGGCAGCCTCACAGGGGGAAGTGTTGGAAGTCCTCATGGTCAATAAAGATCTTCCCGGAGGGGCGCGAGTAAAATGATCTGGGATACACATGCTCACGTGGATGACCCTGTTTATACTGAAGATTTCCAAGAAGTCGTAGCACGCCTGCAATCCTCTGGGATTTCCCGGGTGACAAATGTGGGTTATGATCTCCCTTCTTCTGAACGCTCTGTGCAGCTAGCTCAAGACTATGATTTTATCTATGCTATAATTGGCATACATCCACACAATGCCGAAGAGGTCACAGCTGAAACCTGGTCTAAGCTCCTCCTCTTGGCGAAACAACCGAAAGTGTTGGCTTGGGGAGAGATTGGGCTGGACTATTACCGCGATCTATCTCCACGCTCGATTCAAAAAGAGATATTCATTCAACAGATCAGCTTAGCGAATGAAGTCGGCTTACCAATTGTTATCCATAATCGTGATGCCCATCAGGATGTTATGGAGATTGTAAAGGCCCATCCCCCAAAGTACGGCGGCGTTTTCCATTGCTATTCTGGGTCATGGGAAATGGCAAAGGTGCTTTTGAACTTGGGTTTTTATCTTTCTTTTGCCGGACCGGTGACGTATAAAAATGCCCGTCACACAGTTGAGGTGGCAGGCCGCGCCCCGCTGGATCGTATTCTCGTGGAAACAGATTCCCCTTATTTAACTCCGGAACCTCGACGTGGAAAACGGAATGAACCGGCGTATGTCCGAGAAGTTGTTAAAAAAATTGCCGAGATTAAAAACCTGCCTTTTGAAGACGTTGCTTCTCAAACTATGCGTAATGCAGAACTTGTTTTTAGGCTTGTAAAAAAGGACCTTCGCTGAAGGTTCTTTTTTATATTTTAATTCATAGGTTTTGTTAAGGGGGGATAAAATGTATTCGCTACCGATTACCACGTATTCTGATTATTGGCGAGCGACTAAACTATGGAGCTCGTACTTAGGTGGTTTGGCGATATTCGCGGCCGGTACGCAGTATTCAACGCTGAGCGCTCCAGATAGGACGCAAACGTTGCAAATGCCATTACAGTTGACTATACAATCCTCTAATACAAAAGAATTAGGCACTGAAATAAGTTTTTTAGACCTTCAGCAGAGGGCGTTAAGCCGGGGCTTAGCTAGTCGAGGTGTATCTATCCTAGGTAGTACAATCAGTCGAGGAGCAACGAGCCAAGGCCCGGCAAGTCGAGGTTTAACAAGCTTAGGTGCAACGAGCCAAGGGGAAACCAGCCAAGAAGAAGCAAGCCAAGAAGGTGTTAGCCAGGGTGAAATGAACCTGGAAAAAACCAGTCAGAGTGCAACGGACCAAGAAGCAGCGGGCCAAAAGTTTATAAGTGGCATAACTTGTCAAACTCAAGTGGAAGAAAAAGAAATTCCATTTGAAACACAATTTATTGAGTCGGATAAACTTCTTCCTGGCATGAGTCAAATACAGGAAGAAGGAGAAAATGGCATGTTGAGCCAGGTTGTAAGGACGTTCGGGGTCGATGGACAGCCCATTAACCAGCAAGTGCAATCCTCTTTTGAACTTAAACGTCCGAAGAAAAAAGTAATTATTCGAAACTCTAAACCAGTTGTAGGGGAAGTCTTTGAATTAGAAAAAATGAAGATTAGTCAAACACTAAACGTTGAGTCAACGGCATATACGTATACTGGAAATAAAACAGCTACAGGTCTTACTGCGAGGGAAGGCTTGATTGCGGTTGATCCCAAAATCATTGCCATGGGAAGTAAGGTTTATGTCGAAGGGTATGGGTATGCTATCGCCGCAGATACGGGTGGGGATATTCGTGGAAATCGAATTGATGTTTTCTTCTCTACTCTCCGTCAGTGCCTTGACTGGGGGCGTAAACCTGTACATATTTACATACTAAAATCCAATTAATGGAAAATAATTTTGACAACAGACTACTTATCCATTAAAATGGAGTTGTTAGAGTTATTTGCTCTTTGGAGGGATTGAATGATTTATTTAACTCGAACTCGGGCTTTTTCCTTGGTTCGGACGTCTCGTATGGCCCGAGTGGCGGTTGCGGTCTTTGCTATTATCCTTATAGCAACTGCAGCATTTGTTCACGAAGCTAAAACAATCGATGCTCATGTTGACGGAAAAACCGTACGCATTACAACGATCTTCGGGACAGTTGGTCAAGCACTTGCTCATTCGAATTTAGAGTCTTATCCTGAAGATATTGTAACCCCCTCTCGAGAAACAAAAGTCACGAGGGGATTAGTGGTAGAAGTGACGAGGAGTAAACCGATTCATCTTTCGGTGGATGAACAAACTTTTACTACTCGGACGTCGGCAAAAACTGTGGGAGAAGCGCTTGCCGATTTATCGCAGCGTTATGGACTTCAGATTAAAGATGTGGACGAAGTAAATGTTTCTCGTTCGGAAGCTGTAAAAGATCAAATGGAAATTGAGGTGCGACGGGCTATACCAATCCTTGTTCGCGCGGATGGCAAGACGATAGATACGTATATTGCGCCACGAACCGTTGCAGAGGCGCTAAAGAAACTTGGCGTAGTCTTAGGGATGAAAGATAAGGTCTCGCTGGCCTTGAATCATATGCTGGCGCCTAACGATCAGGTGTCCGTGGTTCGGGTTGCAGAACGAACAGAAACAGTAAAAAGTGAGATTCCGTATCAGACTATTTCACAGGCTGCGGATTTCCCGGTTGGATTACCGGACAAAATTGTAAGTCGTGGTTCCGATGGACTTCAAGAGCAGACGGTTAAACTGACGTTAGAAGATGGAAAAGAGGTTGATCGTGAGATACTTGGTCAGCGAGTGGTTTCAGCACCGACCAATCAAGTGGTTTCACGCGGCACGCAAACTTCAGTTTCACGAGGTGGGGAGACTATACAGTTTAAGCGAGCTTATGTCATGAGAGCAACAGCCTATTGTATACCTGGGGGAACAACAAAGACTGGGGCGTCTGTCCGTTGGGGGATAGTTGCGGTCGATCCCACAGTCATTTCACTTGGGGATAACGTATATGTTGATGGTTATGGAAAAGCTAGGGCCTTAGACACTGGTGGTGCAATCGTCGGTAATCGTATCGACCTATATATGAATTCTGAAGAGGCAGCCTCATCATGGGGGGTTCGAAACGTTATGGTCTATGTCCAATAAAAGTTCATTGTTTAAAACAAGCCTCCGCTTTTAAAGCGGGGGCTTGTTTTATGTCTTTATCCGTTAGGAAGTATAACTTTATTTAGCACCACATAGTCTTAAATTATAATGATGAAACGGAGGAGTATTGGATGAGCCAACCTGTGATTATTCCAGGGAAAAAGATTGCGATATTACTTGTCCTGAGTGTCATGAGCCTGCTCGTGTTCTCTGTACTTTGGCAGGGTTCTACCGCTGTAACGAGCCATTCAGAGGGGAGCCATGTTGTGATGTTAGACCCTGGGCATGGAGGATATGATCCTGGAGCGATCACAGCTCAGGGTGTTTATGAAAAATTAATAAATCTTCAGATTGCCCAAAAGGTTAAAGAAATGCTTGGGCCCAGTGGAATACAGGTTTTTTTAACACGAGAAGAGGATATCGACTATGTACCAGATGGGGTTAAAGGAAGAACAACAAAAAAACAAATTGACTTAAATCACCGTATCGATATGGCTAATGAGGTGAAAGCAGATATTTTTGTCAGTCTTCATGTTAATGCAACAGTGACGGGACAGAATTCCGGAGCGGAAACGTTTTATGATTATAAGTCTGAATCTGGAAAAGAGTTAGCTGTATTGATTCAACAAGAACTGATTAAAATACCTGGAATGAATCGTAGAATTGCCAAACCGGGTGATTTTTATGTTATTAAAAATACGAATATGCCGGCAGTTATTGTGGAAGTGGGTTATTTATCGAGCATTAAAGAACAGAAAAAGCTTCAGCAATCTTGGTATCAGGAACAATTATCACGAGCTATAGCAAAAGGAATTGCCAGTTATTTTGGTCTTCCATAATTGACTTAAAGAGGATAAATATAACCCTTAATATTTTAATACATAACGTCCCTTGAAGCGGGGAAAATAAAGTCAGTTACCGAATCTAGATTAAGGAGTTGAAGCGTAGCATGAAACGGTTTCTGACTTTTATGATGAGCGGTGCCCTAATGTTGGGACTTACCTTAACTGGTTGTTCGAATGCACCGTCTCCTGTTCCTCAAACCCCACAGAAAACCTCGCAAGATACAAAGCCACCAGAAGCAGAAGCTGGTGCAACACGGGATTCTGTAATAGGTCCTGATAAGCGAGTGGTTTTGGGATTTTACACTGATGCTGAAGGACCTACACCCGGTTCTAAGGAATCAATGATTAAAAATGCAAAATTACTCGATGAGGTCGCGTTTTTCTGGTACTCGTTTGAAGCAACGGGCAAGGTCATACCAAGTGGCAAAGTGGATCTCAAAATCAAAGAGCTTGCTCAAAAAAATGGTTCTAAAGCCTATGCCTTGATTCAAAACATGAATCTAACCGGGGCGGTTGGCTTTAATGCGGATCTAGCTCACCGTGTATTGTCTAACCCTGCCACAAGAGAGAAATTAGTGACGAACCTAGTCAACCTGACGATGAAAGATGGTTGGGACGGCATTGCGTTGGATGTCGAGAAGACCCCTCCTGCTGATCGCAACAATTTTTCTGCGTTTGTGGCCGAACTTAAAAAAGCATTAAAAGTAAAAGACAAAGTCTTAAACGTTTCTATTCCGGCTAAGTTTGTGGATTATCCTTCTGATCTATGGTCGGGTGCGTATGATTATTCAGCAATTGGTAAATCAGCTGACCAAGTCATTCTTATGACATATGATGAGCATGGACTGGGAACAACTCAAGGTCCAATTGCTTCACAAGGATGGGTCAATAGAGTTATAAATTTCGCAGTGGGAAAGATACCCAAAGAGAAGATTGTGATGGGTCTTCCAGTTTACTCTTATGACTGGGGGTCAAACAAGCCCTTAATGCCAGATTATATATCCCATGCTGAAACCTTAGAACGAGCTAAAAAACATGGAGTAGAAATTCTTACCGATCCGAGTGCCGGAGTGCCACAATTTATGTATACAGCAAACGGTGTTCGGCACGAAGTTTTCTTTGAGAACGCCGCAAGTTTGAAGATAAAAATGGATTATGCACTCCAACACAAGTTGCATGGCGTTGGCATTTGGCGTTTAGGAATGGAGGATCCCGCGATCTGGAATTCGCTCATGAAGGATTTCGGAACAAATAAAGCTACAAAATAGCAGAAAGGGTAGGGCACGAATATGTATCGTGCCCTACCCTTGTTTTATACAGGTACACGATACATTGTGTTCCTAGTTCATATAATTCTACAGAGGAAGGTTCAAAAAATTTGAGTCTTTGAACAATCTCAGTTAAGATATAAGAGCTAGGCACATTCAAGAAAATAACTAGTCAGTCTGCCAGTCTATTTTGTGTCATACTGCGTCGGCTTGCGCCCCTAATAGCCCGCTATGAGGGGCGCATACCTCCTTGTCTGACGCAAAACATCCAAGGCATCATGACTTGTTATTTTATTGTATATGCCTTGGAAACGGAGGAATTGAGAATGATCAAGGAACTTATTGTGGTGGAAGGAAAAAATGACGCGCATGCGGTACGACAGGCCCTTGGGGAAGTTGATATAATATGGACAGAAGGGTATGGGCTGACAAAAAAAAAGTTAGATTATATTGCAGAGATGGCAAATCATCAAGGAGTGATTGTTTTTACGGATCCGGATACGGTGGGAGAGCAGATTCGCAGTCGCATCCGGGCTTATGTTCCTCAGGTTAAACACGTCTACTTAACTAGGAAAGTGGCTACTAAAAAAGGAGATATCGGGGTGGAAAATGCTGCACTACATGAAATTCGCCGCGCCTTTGCCCATATTCAACAAGAGCAGGGAACTCAGGTAGCAAATTTCAAGATAGAAGATTTGTTTCTTGGTGGTCTTATGGGGTCAAAGCAGGCGAGTGACTACAGGCTGGCACTTGGGCGCAAGTTGGGGATCGGGGATTCTAATGCGAAACAATTCCTTCATCGGTTAAACCGTTTTGGTATAACTCGCGAGTCTTTTTTTCAGGCGATAGAGGAGGTCCGGAATGGAGAGTGCAGCTGAATACACACAACGTTTAATCAGGAGCGGGGCTCGCGCTCAAAAATCTATGGGACAGAATTTTTTAATGAGTGACGAAGTGATTGACCGCATTGTTTCAGCCAGTAGGTTGCAGTCGGATGTTCCACTCGTTGAAATTGGGTCCGGCCTTGGGGTGTTAACTAGAGTTCTTGCTCCAAAGGTTCAGAAAATGTGGGCAGTGGAGTTAGATAAAAATAAAATTGGAATTTTAAACCAAGAACTTCGTGGACAATCTATACAAATTGTTAATCAAGATGCGCTTATGCTGGATCTGAATCAACTCTGGGGAGACCAGAAAGGGTATTTAATAGGGAATTTGCCCTACTATATCACGAGCCCTCTGATCATGCACTTTCTTGAGCAAGCGGATCACTTAGTGGGGATGACGATTATGGTTCAAAAAGAAGTGGCCGATCGGATCGCAGCGCCGCCAGGAAGCAAGACGTATGGTATTTTATCGATTGCGGTTCAGATTTCAGCCCAAGTCACAAAAGTGATGGATGTTTCACCTAGTGCCTTTTGGCCCGCTCCAAAAGTCACTTCAGCAGTGATTAGACTGGACCTTCGCCCTTACCCGGGATTTGATGTGGACAAAAGGGACTTTTTCCGGGTGGTCAAAGCGGCCTTTAGCCAGCGGCGCAAGACTTTGGGAAACTCACTGACGGGCGGCTTAGGGCGATGTAAAGAAGAAGTCATCGAACGACTGCAAAGTGTAGGAATCTCAGATGGACGGCGAGCAGAATCGTTGAGTATTGAAGAGTTTCAGGTTTTAACCAAAGCTTTTCAATGATGAACACTAGGGTACGAAAACGAGGGGACGGTTTTTTGCTTCCACAAGGGGAAGCAAAAAACCGTCCCCTCGTTTTCGAGTCTTTGGTTAGTACTTGGAGCCAACCAAGTTTTCTCGCTTTTTGGGCGTAATAACTTTCGATTGCGCATAAAAGATAATAAATTTTCGAACGATAAGGAGGCCTAAACCTAGGGTTAGGACGTACAAGAATAACGGAGGGTGAACCGGGGTTGAGTAAAACAAGCAATGTTCGCTTTATGAAATGGTCGAGTATTATTGCTACAATAGCGACTACAGTGTTGGCGCTTACGGCCTTGATAACCGTCTATTTGACGGTAGCTGCCTGGAAGGTACAGCAGGATGCTTCACGACCATATTTTGTATTAAAAGAGTCTCCCAAAATCGACTTAGTCAATGAACTTAGCTTAGAGTTAAAATTTAATAATGTCGGAATGCACCCAGCGGTCAATCTTTCAAGTGAAACGATTGTCTTTGATGATCGTTTATCCGGAAAACCGATTCATCATGATGAATCGGCCATTGTCAACGAAATTTATAAAGATGCTCCGTTAAGTTTAGTTATGATCATACCCAGTGATGAACTTAACCCCAAACAACTCAATATTAATGCGCAGTATGTGGTTGTTGACTTACAGTATACGGATCCCATTTTAAATCAATCGTATAACCAAACAATTTACATGAATTGGAATGGGGTTCAGGAAGGTAAATTGCAACCCACCGTGCACGTGAGGGTGGAGGAAAAGGAGAAGATTCTGGATTATTTTCAGAAGCACGGTATTGATCCGAAAATAAGAAGTTAGGTTAAAAAGAAGCTTAACAATTACATCATTGGATAGCACAAAATAAGGGTACACTCTGTGCAATTACAAGTTTACATCGTAAGACTGACGGGGAGAAGGCGTATTTTTGCCTGAGGTAAAGGAACCGGGGAGAATAACATGTTGTTCATAGAACATGTCTTGGGAGTGTAGAGATTGCTCCCATTGCTTGAGGAGATCAAAACGTCGTTCTGGGTGGTAGCCTATCAATTGATGTTTGCCGAGAGAGCGTGTTAAAGGTTTATTTTGATTTAGTGCTAAGCCCATGAGGCAATCTCCTATGATAGTTTCGGCAATCAGGCGAGCATGAGGCCGATGTTTTCTGGGAGAGTGCAGTGTTTCATGGGGGATGGAGGTAGCCACTTTAACGGAAAGGCAGTTCTGCTTTGCCCAATATAGGGTAAGCGGGGGAATCGCAATGGCTTCGAGAGGTAGTATTTGTAAAGCGTGTTCAGAAAGCGCATGAGGCCCGTGCGTGGGGGTTGAAAGACCTAAGCTTTTAAAGAGATCGAGCTCGCGGTTGAGTTTAGCCCGAAATTTAAGAACGAGATTGGCAAGTTTTTGACGATGTGTAATATATGGATAACAATTTGTCAAAGCGACATCAATTCCAGCTTGAATGGCTGTAAGGAGAGAAATTAGATTTTGATAAATATCTCCAGACATATCGCCATCAACAAACAGTGCCCCTTTGACGCCTAAATGACGTGCATAAAGTGCTCCGATTGCTCTTGGTATATCAATTCCTAAAGAATCAGAAAAATAAAGAATATGAATGCGGGGGTCGAGTATTGAACGAGTGAGTTCTAACGTTCGATCAGTACAACCGTTAAGAACTAAAATAATGTAATTGACTGGAAGACGCAAAACGGTGGTTAAGACTGCTAAGATGCTCTTTTCTTCATTTTTGGCTGGTATGACTGTTGCGAACATCTTTGCTCCCCCTTTTTATTTACTTGCTATACTATATGCCGTTTAGGTTTTTGACGACATAGTATATAGCAACTCGTGGTTCGTAGTTCGATAATCGTAGTTCGAACAACGAACCACGAACAACAAACTACGATAAGGAGGTCAGGCTATGTTTCAAGTTGGAGATATCGTTGCACGGCTCTCACATGAACAGGACCTTTTTTTTAACATTGATCAGATACATGTAAATTATAACGGCGAAGGTTCGGTGATTCTCAAAGGGCTTAATTTGAGGCTGCTAGCAGATGCTCCAGTCTCTGATCTTGTTCCGAAGAGTCCGGTAGAAGTTGCGAACTATGAGCGTGAAGATAATAAGATGATTTATCAAAAATTACACAAACTGACCTGTCAAAGGAAAGTGGATCAAGATGATCAAAGAGAATTTTTTGAGATTCCGGGACGGGTGTTGCAGATGGATGGCGACCAAGATTATTTAAACCAATGCATCAAGATGTACCGGCAAATGGGAATTGAAGCCAAGGGGATTTGTAAATCCGAGATAGAACAACCGAGAGTGATTCGTAAAATCTTACAAGAAAATCCAACGGATATTTTGGTGTTGACAGGTCATGATGGATTTATCAGCGGAAAAAGAGATTTTCATAGTATGGACAGTTATCGTAGTTCACGCTATTTTGTGGAATCTGTCCAAGAGGCCCGACGTTTTCAGCATAACCGGGATGCCTTGGTTATCTTTGCAGGAGCTTGTCAATCCAACTATGAAGCTATTCTTTCAGCAGGCGCAAATTTTGCTTCATCTCCCAAACGTATGCTGATTCACGCCTTTGATCCAGTTTTTATTGTTGAGCGAATTGCCTTTACTCCAACTGACCAAATTGTTTCAGTGAAGGATATTTTAATGCATACTATTACAGGAACGGATGGGGTTGGCGGCGTTGAGACGAGAGGGCAGATGCGGCGAGGGTATCCTAGGAGCCCTTATTAGGGTAAACAGGTAGATAGGATAGATAGAGGGACGGTTCTTTTGCGTATTTCAAGTAAGCAAGAGAACCGTCTCCCTGTCTATTTGTTAGCTTTGAATGATCACTAAAGTCCCGATTTCAACTCGTTGGAACAATGTTTCGACGTCGTGGTTATGCATGCGGATACAGCCTTTGGACACGGCTTGCCCAATACTTGCAGGGTTGTTGTTTCCGTGAATTCCATAATAGGGAATTGAGAGACCCAGCCATCGACTACCAAAGACGCCGCCGGGATATAATGTTTTTGTGGCTATGGTGTAGCGACCGTGAGGCGTGGGGGTTGCGCTTTTGCCAACTGCAATTGGGTAATTATAGATTAATCGATTCCCTTCATAAAGCTCGAGTTGTCGACGAACGGTATAAATGACGATTGAACGGTTGAGCATTGAGCGAGAGCCTCCTTTCTTAAGGTTCTATTTCATGGTATGTTAGCAGTTTCTGAATGTTCTTTGCATAATTAAACCCTCTTTGGGTGGAAAATATACAGACTGGAGGGATCAGTTTGACCGAACATGTGGAAGGAAAGCTGCTCATCATCGGTGGAGCAGAAGATAAAAAAGGAGAGTGTAGAATACTTAAGCGGTTTGTCCAAGAGTCAGGCGGTAGAGAAAGCCGGATTACGGTCCTGACAGCTGCGACGGAATACCCACTCCAAGTAGGGACAGAATACCATACTTTGTTTCTTAAGCTAGGGGCCCAGGAAGTGCAGGTTCTTGATGTTTTAGACCGTACTCAGGCCAATAGACCAGGGATTGAGAAGGAATTTGAAAAATCGACGGGGATCTTTTTCACCGGAGGTGATCAACTACGGATCACTGGTTTGCTGGGGGGCACGCTGCTGGGCAGGATGCTCCAGCAGCTCTACGAACAGGGGGTAATTATTGCGGGGACGAGCGCAGGGGCTTCTGTCATGTCGGATACGATGATTGTCGGGGGGGAAGCAGGAACTGCAAAGAAAGACACCTTGACGATGGCCCCTGGCTTAGGATTATTACGTTCTGTTGTGATTGATCAACACTTTGCTCAACGTGGGCGAATCGGCAGGCTCTTATCGGCAATCTCTCAGAATCCTTATGTTCTCGGTGTGGGAATTGATGAGGATACGGCTATATTAGTTCAATCTGATGCGAGTTTTTCAGTCGTTGGTAGTAATACGGTAACAGTTGTGGACGCTTCTTCCTCCACGACAACGAATGTTTCGGAAACGACGCCGGGACAAGCGCTGGTATTGAGTCCAATTTTGATGCATGTTCTATCCGACGGTTATGGATTTGATCTAAAACGTCGAGTTTCCTTACTTTAGTAAAAGAGATTGACTTAACGAGGGAATACCCAGAGGAAAAAGGGTTAAAACTAGGAGAGTATATTACCCATTGCTACTGAAGGGGGAACAACATCATAATGGAGATTAGAGAAATCCAAGCGATCGAAGGGGCCAATGTTTACAGTCATCGGCCAATTATTCGGGCGATTGTGGATCTCCAAGAATGGACTGAACGATTTAGTAACGAATTGGGAGATTTTCGACTTCGTCTCGTCGAGAGTTTGCCGACTTTAAAAGACCACTATTGCTCACGGGGGAAACAGGGCGGGTTTTTAGAGCGGTTAGAAGAGGGAACCCTAATTGGGCATGTCATTGAACATGTGACCATCGACCTTTTAACGCAAGCTGGGCAAACTATTAAATATGGCAAAACTATGGCTATTTTAGAACAACCAGGTTGGTATGAGATTATCTTTAATTACGAAACTAAAGAGGGAGCTGTTGAGGCCTTTAAACAAGCGTTTGCCCTTGTGAAGACCCTTCTTAATCAAGAATCTTTTGATGTAATATATGCTGTGAACCGTATAAAACAAGTGATGGTTGACTATGAACTGGGGCTTTCAACGCAAGTTATTGTTGAAGCGTGCCGGGAACGAGGAATTCCGATCTATCGTTTCAATGAAAGCAGCTTGCTGCAATTAGGGTACGGACGAAACCAACGACGAATCCAAGCGACAATAACCGGTGCGACATCTAGTATCGGGGTAGATATTGCCTGCGATAAGGAAATGACTAAGCAAATACTAAGCGATGGTGGGGTTCCTGTCCCTTGGGGACATATTGTTAGGACGGAAGAGGAAGCTGTCCAGGCCTTTTCGGCAATGAATACTGCCGTTGTAATAAAGCCCCTGCGCGGAAATCAGGGAAAAGGAGTGACCCTCCGGTTAACGAGCGCAGCTGAAGTTAGGGCTGCGTTTAAGGTTGCCCAAACCTATGGAGATTGGGTCATCATCGAGGAATACATTGCGGGGCAACATTATCGTTTAGTCGTGGTTGGAGAACGTTTAATTGCCGCAGCGAAGCGGGTTCCGGCCCATGTGATCGGAGATGGCTCCTTGACAATTGCAGAGTTAGTGGCTCAAACGAATGCGGATCCTCGGCGAGGAGAAGATCATGAGAAGGCCTTAACAAAAATTAAAATTGATCCTGTGGTGATCTTGACACTTACTCAGAAAGAATTGGCCCTATCCTCCGTTCCTCAACAAGGGGAAGTGGTGTATCTGCGTGACAGTGCAAATTTAAGCACTGGCGGAGTTGCTGAGGATGTGACGGACCTTGTGCATCCGGATAATGTGGACTTAGCAGTCTATACGGCTAAGCTGATTGGTTTGGATGTGGCCGGCATTGACTTAGTCATTGCCGATATCGGAGCTTCTTATCGAGAGAAAAATGGGCATATCATTGAAGTCAATGCCGCTCCGGGCATCCGCATGCATCATTTTCCAAACGTGGGTAAAGCGCGTGAAGTAGGCAAAGCCATCGTAGAGCAAGTCTTACCTTCCGGAAATGGAAGAATCCCTATCGTTTCGATAACAGGGACTAACGGGAAAACTACAACAACCCGTATGATTAATAAAATGCTCGAAGATCAACATCTTTTGGTGGGAATGACTTCCACGGATGGAATTTACATCAATCGGAAATTGTGGGTTAAAGGAGATATGACTGGCCCGGAGAGCGCCAGAATTATCTTAAGGCACCCTGATGTTCAGGTTGCTGTTCTCGAAACAGCACGCGGCGGGATTCTTCGAGCAGGTCTGGGGTACGAATATGCCGATGTGGCGGTAATTACGAATGTTTCCAATGATCATCTGGGTCAGTATGGTATAGAGACACTTGAGGATATTGCCCATGTCAAGAGCCTAGTTGCTGAGGTTGTCAAACCTCATAGTTACGTAGTATTGAATGCGGATGACCCACAGGTTGTGCACATGGCGAAGCGTACGAAGGGAAAGGTTATCTTTTTCAGTACTGAAAAAGATAACGTTCATGTGCGCAAGCATTTAGGAATGGGGGGAACAGCTGTCTTTGTGCGCCGAGGTATGATCTTGATTTGTCAGGGTTCACAGAGTTTTAAAATCTGTTTAGTGAAACAGATTCCGGTGACCTGGGAAGGAAAAGCTAAACATAACATTCATAATGCCTTGGCAGCGGTCGCGGCAGGATGGGCTTTGGGGCTAAGTGCCGTGTCCATACGGAATTCTCTTCAAGATTTTTCTTCAGATGCGGAATACAATCGGGGACGTCTGAATCTTTATGAGTTGGATGGAGTTCGTGTTTTTGTTGACTATGGACATAATGCTGCCGGGATTCAAGAAGTTGCCAAGACACTTAAGCAGTTTAAGAGTGGTTCTTTAGTGGGTTGTATCACTGTACCAGGTGATCGGCCGGATGAAACGGTACGTGAAGTGGGGCGAATAGCCGCACAGGGTTTTAAGCGCTTAATTATTCGTGAAGATGCTGACTTACGTGGGCGTAAACAGGGAGAGATTGCTCAACTTCTCTATGAGGAAGCAGTACTGAGTGGCATGGATTCGAATAAGATAGGAGTTATCCTTTCGGAAATAGAAGCCTTTCGAAAGGGATTAGATAGTTGCGTTCCAGGGGATACATTCGTGATGTTCTATGAGCACATTGAGCCAATCGAAGAAGAAATTCGTAGGCGTATGGAACTACAAAAGGTACTAGCTTACGAATCAGTGCCCAACGAATGGGTCGTTGGTGGAGAATTTTAGGGTTAAAGCATAGAGATTATGTAGGGACGAGGATTATCTTCGTCCCTTTTGATTCTTAGATTTAACTAGGAGAAGTGCTGGAACTCCAACCTAAAAATATGTATAATAAAAAGAAATACATAGGTAATGTTCGGAAAGGGCAATGCAAATGGAACAATCTTTTCTAACAACGTTCGCCTACGCCAAGATTAATCTAGCCTTAGCCATTCACGGAATTCGGGAAGATGGGTATCATGAACTCCAAAGTGTCATGCAATCCATCGCCTTGCATGATATTGTCCGGGTTCGACGTTGTGGAGAGAAGGTTGTCTGTCGTTGTGGAGCATTAAGTGGTCCGGGAAATTTAGCGTATAAAGCAGCTGTGTTATTTCAGGAACAGTGTGGTCAATCCGGAGGTATTGAAATAGAGATTGAAAAGCATATTCCTGTCCAGGCCGGTTTAGCCGGAGGGAGCACAGATGCCGCAGCGACACTACGTTTATTAAATCAACTTTATGGAGAACCCCTTGATAAGAAAGTACTTCTCGTGCTGGCTGGGAGATGTGGTGCAGATGTCGCATTTTGTCTGCGTGGCGGAACGATGTGGGCGACTGGACGGGGAGAACAGCTTGAATTATTGCCCACAGCTCCGAAGCTGGATCTTGTCTTAATTAAACCGTTGGCGGGAGTGAACACTAAAGAAGCCTATCGACAATTTGACATCGTTGGGCAGGGTGGACGTTTAACGCGAACGGATTGGGAAAAGGCTTTACTACAAGGCAGGATACAACAAATCGCTGAGCTGCTTTATAATGATTTAGAGTCAGCTTCAATCCACATGGTTCCCCAAATTTTGCAAATTAAGCAGCATTTATTAGAGGCAGAGTGTTACGGAGCCTTAATGTCTGGAAGCGGTTCTAGTGTATTTGGGATTGCTCAAGGAAAACAGCATGCCCTTGACGTCGCAGGAATGTTGAGAAAAAAGGGCTTTAAAAATGTTTGGGTGACAAGCACGGTTACTGAGGTTAGAGGATGAAAGGGGAGATATTCGTGGAAAAACGATTGGTACCGGTCATACTTGATGGTTATAAACCATTGCGGGAAATTGTTTTTGAATCCATGCGCGAGGCTATACTGAGTGGGGTTCTTAAGCCTGGGGAGCGATTGATGGAAATCCAATTGGCCGAAGAAATGGGAGTTAGCCGGACTCCGGTACGTGAAGCCATACGGAAATTAGAACTCGAAAGTTTTGTCGTCATGATTCCACGCAAGGGGGCATATGTCGCCGGCGTATCGTTAAAAGATGTTGCCGATGTTTTTGAGATTCGTTCGGCTTTAGAGGGCTTGGCTGCAGGGCTGGCAGCAGAACGCATTACGGAAGACGAATTGGAACTAATGGAACAAGCCTTGTTTTTCAGGGTCAGTGAGAGTGAAATGGATTTAGAACAGATTGTGAAGTCTGATACCGATTTCCATGCCTTAGTCTATCGAGCCAGTCGCAATGAACGGCTGATTCTAATCTTGGAAAATTTGCGCGAACAGATTCAACGTTTTCGAGCCACTTCACTGGCCGTTCCGGGGCGGAACAAACTGGCGATTGAAGAGCATCGAATGATTGTCGAAGCTTTAAGAAATCATGATAGCGAGGTAGCGCAAGCTTTGGCGATGTCGCATATTGTTACGGCTGAGAATGTCATGTTCGAAGCCATGAGTTTAAAGAATGATCCAGATAAGGTGGATTAATAAGCGTGGAGAAGATGAAAAGAGCAGAACGGATGGTGGCCATCACCCAAGTGTTGATGTTAAAACCGAATGTCCTGACTCCCTTAACCTTATTTGCAGAACGGTTTGGTACGGCCAAGTCCACTATTAGTGAGGATCTGATGGCTGTCAAGGGAAGCTTACTCCTTTCGGGGCAAGGCCACCTTGAAACAATTCCAGGTGCAGCTGGGGGGGTGCGTTATATTCCGGAAATTGCTAAGGAAGAAGCAACTCAATTCCTTGGCAATCTTGCCGAATGTCTGAGCAAGAAAGAGCGAATTCTGGCGGGTGGTTTTCTGTATATGAACGATATCTTGTTCGATCCGTCTGTGCTTCGTCCACTGGGGCTTATTTTTGCCGGTGCTTTCAGAGACAAGAAACCCGATGTTGTAGTTACCATCGAAACGAAAGGAATTCCGCTCGCTCTTGTCACAGCAGAGGCCTTAGGGTTGCCCCTGGTGGTCATTCGAACCGGAAACAAAGTGACCGAGGGCTCTTCTGTAAGTATTAATTATGTTTCTGGATCATCTCGACGTATTCAAACGATGTCGCTTTCTCGTAGGGCCTTAGACCCTCAAAAGCGGGTTCTCATTATTGATGATTTTATGAAGGCGGGCGGAACGGCACTGGGGATGAAAAATTTAATGGCAGAATTTGAAGCAGAGGTTGTGGGAATTGGGGTATTAGTCGAAGTTCGAATAACTGAAGAACCTAAGCTTGTTGAAGGATTTTTATCCCTTTTGCAGCTTAAAGCCCTGGACCCAGATACTGGTAAAACGTCAGTTGTCCCTATGGTTAGCTTTTAAAGCCTTTATTTAGGACTTTTTCTTTTAGAGGTTAGAAATTTTTCTGGATTTGATGCAGGATTTTTTTACCATACAGAGAATATCATTATGGATAAGCCCGAAGGATAAGTGGGAGGGTGGTGATTCATAATGAATATTACCGATGTGCGGGTTCGGAAGATCAATACGGAAGGAAAGATGAAGGCGGTGGTCTCGGTGACCTTTGATAATGCTTTTGTCGTCCATGATGTCAAAGTCGTTGAAGGCATGAACGGTATTTTTGTAGCCATGCCCAGCCGTAAAACACCTGAAGGAGAATTTCGTGATATCGCCCATCCCATTTCTGCTGCAGCACGAGAAGTGATCCAGACGGCTGTTTTAAAAGCCTACCAAGAAGCCATTTAAATACACATTTATAGATGGGTTAGACCATGTTAAAGGGGACCTTGCAGTTAGGTCTCCTTTTTGGATACAATATTTTAACTTTGACATAAAAGAGGATTTTGATCTGATTTGACGAATAAAGAACTTTTGGGATGTAATAATTAAGTTGAGGTTAAATTAAGCTGGAGGCGAATTAGACAATGCCTAATTTGGTAGCGGTGATCATGGCTGCAGGAAAAGGGACAAGAATGAAATCGAAGTTGCCGAAGGTCATGCATTTATTGGCAGGGAGAACTCTCCTGGAACATGTCATCGGTGCAGTAAACCAGGTTGGGATTGAACGTCCGTTGGTTATTGTTGGGCACGGTCGAGCGGTTGTTGAGGCCAGTATTTGTGAACGCGCTGAGATCGTGGTTCAAACCGAGCAACTCGGAACCGGACATGCTATTATGCAAGTCCTACCTTATCTGGAAGGAGTCCAGACTGTTCTTGTCTTAAGTGGAGATCAGCCGTTACTAAAACCTGAGACACTACAAGCTCTTATTAAATTGCACGAGACTCAAGGAGTTAGCGCCACGGTCTTGACAGCCTATATGGATCAGCCTTTTGGCTATGGACGTATTATTAAAAATGGCGAGAGTCTTGTTAAAATTGTCGAGGAAAAAGATGCGACGCTTGATGAACGACAGATCCAAGAGATCAATACGGGGACGTACTGTTTTAAGGGAGCGGCACTCAAGGATGCTTTGACGAAAATCACTCCTCAGAATGCTCAAGGAGAATATTATCTGACGGAGATTTTTGATGTTTTTTTAAAGCAAGGGGAAAAAATGCAGACGTATTGCACTGCGGACACACATGAGGCCTTGGGCATTAATAGCCGAGGCCAATTGGCTGAGGCCGAAGCGGTTTTTCGTGCGCGTATTCTTGAACATTGGCTGAGTGAGGGGGTTACGCTTGTTGATCCTGCTTCGACCTTTATCGACGCCGAAGTGGAACTTGCACAGGACGTGACGATTTTACCCTTCACCCGTCTGCTCGGTAAAACGCGAATTGAAGAAGATGCTGTGATTGGTCCTCAGACCAGTTTAGAAAATTGTACGGTGGGACGTGGTTCTGAAGTGATCCACACCGTGGCTAAAGATGCAGTGATTGGAGAACGTTGTCACATTGGTCCGTTCGCCTATTTACGACCGGGTACAAAACTGGAAGCGGAAGTAAAAGTGGGAGACTTTGTAGAAATCAAAAATAGTTGGCTCGAAACGGGAGCGAAAGTACCTCATTTGAGTTATATTGGCGATGCTCACATTGGGAAATCGGCCAATATCGGAGCGGGTACGATTACCTGTAACTACGACGGGACGAATAAACATCTTACTAAGATCGGAGATTATGCCTTCATTGGCAGTAATACAAACTTGGTTGCTCCGGTTGAAGTGGGGGAACATGCCGTTACGGGCGCAGGGTCGACTATTACGAAGAATGTTCCGGCAGAAGCCTTGGCGGTTGAACGGTGCCAGCAGGTGATCAAGGAACATTGGTATCGCAAAAAGATGAAATAGGGGGCTAAAAGAGGCATGGCGGCAAAAGAATTTAAGATTTTTTGTGGGAATGCCAATCGGCCGTTGGCGCAAGAAATTGTGGACTATCTTGGGGTTCCGCTTGGTGAAGCTAACATAAAACGTTTTAAAGATGGGGAAATCTGTCTTGCCATTGATGAAAGCGTTCGGGGCGCGGATATCTATGTTGTTCAGCCCACCTGCTATCCAACCAATGACAATATCATGGAATTATTGATTATGATTGATGCGATTCGCCGAGCTTCAGCGCGTCGTATTACTGCAGTAATGCCCTATTATGGCTATGCCCGTCAAGAACGCAAATCAAGGGCACGTGATCCCATCACTGCAAAATTAATGGCAAACATAATTACTTCAGCAGGAGCCGATCGTGTCGTAACCATGGATTTGCATGCCCCGGCGATTCAAGGATTCTTTGATATTCCGCTGGATCATTTGCCCGGAGTTCCAATTCTGGCAGAATACTTTCGAGAAAAAGGGCTTGAAAACCTCTGTGTCGTTTCTCCGGATTTAGGTGGAGTGACACGGGCCAGAAATCTCGCTGAACGGATAGGCGCTTCTATTGCTATTATTGATAAACGTAGACCGGAACCTAATATATCGGAAATTATGAATGTCATCGGCGAACTGAAAGGTAAGACCGTAATTATGATCGATGACATTATCGATACCGCCGGCACAATAACACAGGGGGCACAGGCTCTCATCGAACGGGGTGCTAAAGAAGTATATGCGTGCTGTACGCATGCCGTTTTATCTGGCTCAGCTATTGAACGATTAGAGAACTCTGTGATTCGAGAGCTCGTTGTAACGAATACGATTCCTATAGAGAAGGAGAAAATGATTCCCCGGATTAGGGTGTTGTCGGTTGCCGCACTTCTGGGTGAAGCCATTGTCCGTATCCACGAAGATCTCTCGGTCAGTAAACTGTTTAGTTAAAAAAGACCCCTGGGGTATCATCCCAGGGGTTCTTTGGTTATAGGTATTTCCGCATCGGTTTCGTCAGGAGATGAGATTGTTTCAACTTCGGGAATGAGGATAGGCGCCTTATCTAGAGTGGATTGAGAGGCAGCCGTTTTAGCCTTATCTTTTTTGAAGTAACTGCTGATAGTATGGGTTGTTTCCGAGGCCAGATGTGACGTCGAGTGAAATAGGTTTTTGAACGTTTCGCTGAGTCCTTTGTCTGCAACGGTTAGGGCATTTTCACTTCCTTTTTGGGCTACGATCACATCGTGTCCAATAGTCATAATGTGTTCTGCGGAAATCCACGCTTTGCCGGTCAAGAACCCTTCAAGTTTACCGCCAGAGATCTCGATCTGGGTTATTTCACCGGTTTTTGGATCAACATAATATTCGTCGGCAGTTCCAAGCGTTTTCCCTGTTTCTGTGACCATCTTTGTTCCGATGATGGTCAATTTTTCTTTCACTAGATCTAATAATTCAGGGAGATTTGAGGTTTTTTCCACGTGGGATTCTTTGTCAATGGTAATTGCGTCATCCCCTACACTGACAACTTTGGAATAGGGGATAATACGCTGATCCTTGAAGAGACCTTTTGGATCCACTACGATTGCGGCTAGGGACTTCGTACCTGCATCAAGAATTAGGCTTTTGACATATCCGATTTGCTGCCCTTCTTGGAGAGAAATAATAGGTAAGGATAAATATTTTCGACTTGCTTTCAATAGGTTAGGTTCACCCCCCTTTTTCCACATGATGGTTAGTTTCTTATTCTTAAAGTATGTATTCAAAGGATCGGCTGAATATGCTAGGGAGGAGATTGGAATGAAGGTTATTGTCGGTCTTGGAAACCCGGGAACTCAATATGCAGAGACGCGCCATAATATAGGATTTTTGTTGGTTGACTTACTAGCGGAAACTCATAACCTTCAATTTCGTGCGAAATTCCAGGGATTATGGACAGAAGGTAATGTAGGGGGAGAACGCGTTCTTCTCTTAAAGCCTCAAACCTTTATGAATTTGAGTGGACGTTCAGTCAGGGACCTTACAAATTTTTATAAGGTTCGAGGGGAAGACTTACTAATAGTTCAGGACGATATGGATTTACCATTGGGTAAAATCCGTTTGCGAGATCAGGGGAGTGCAGGAGGCCACAATGGTATTAAATCCATTCTAGTAGAATTGGGAACAGAGAAATTCTGGAGACTGAAATTAGGCGTGGGCCGACCGCCTACTCGAAATTCGATATCAGATAGTCAAAATTCAAACACCTCGGTCATCAATCACGTGCTTTCCTCCTTTGCGGAGGATGAACTTACACTGTTAGATGATGTGTTAGGACGTGCGGAGAGGGCAACTAACCTCTGGATTAAAGGGGAAACCAGTCGGGCCATGAATTTGTACCATCGTTAGGCATATGAAAGAAAATAACAAGTACATGATACCTTGGATATTTTGCGTCAGACAAGGAGGTATGTGCCCCTCATAGCGGGGCTATTAGGAGCACATACCGACGCAGTATGACACAAAATAGACTGGCAGACCGACTAGTTATTTTATTGAATGTGCCTTAACTGTATAACCTCTTGTGCTAGTGGTAATTCTACTAGCAAGGGAGGTGGTCTCGGGATGAAGATATTAAAGGTATGTCACGCCTGCGATCGAATTATTGGGGAAATTGAGTTAGATGACTTGACCATCCATAATGCGGACCCTATAATGGATATTGTTGGGAATGTCGCTTATGTGCTTTGTCCGGTTTGTATGCACGAAATGGAAATGGAGCCGAGAAATGTGTATCATTAACAGAGGTCGGAGGTCAGATACCAGAGGTCAGAGAGTATGTTTTAATTGTGAGATTGACAGACCCGTAGCCTTTTGACTTTTGCTGAACGTGTAATAGCTTTGGTTCTAGGTGTCGTTGTTGGGGCACGAGGCAACGTGCCCTTGCCAGATTAATATGTCCCTTGGTATAGTTTTTAGAGGTAGGCAAAATCGTAGTTCGTAGATCGAGAATCGTGGTTCGAAGCTCGGGTAATCATCCTAGATCGAATATCGAATATCGAATATCGAATGTCGTAGTGGGGGTCCTTTGGTGGACGTTCATCTTTTTTTGCTGCCTGAAAGGATGAGCGGTTTGAATACAATTCATGATTATCTTCGACGAGGGTTCGACATTAAGGAGGTTGAGCGGTCGTTAAACAATAAAGAATGGCCCCAAATGATTTATGATTTAACAGGAAGTCAAAAAGCAGCCTGTGTGGCTCAGCTTCTGCAAAAATCTAAACATGGGTTGATCCTGACCTATTCGGAAGAGCAAGCTCAAAAGTGGGCTAACGATTTACAGACATGGTGCTCCCAAGAGACTATCCTGCATTTACCTACAACGGAATGGTTGCCGTTTGAGGTACTGGGCAGAAGTAGGGAAACGACCTCAGAGCGAATTCGTGTTTTGAATCGCTTGGCTCTGGACAGAGAGTGTACTGTTGTGGCTTCTGTCCTTGCTGTGGAACGGCGTGTCTTTCCTGTCGAACGCTGGAGAGAGTATACTTTGACCTTTGAAGTGGGAAAAGTGTATAGCTTGCCTGAAGTTCTTTTAGCATTAACCACCGGAGGGTATGAACGGATCGAGACGGTTGAAGGAAAGGGGCAGTTCGCCTTAAGAGGTGGGATTCTGGACATTGTACCCTTAGACGGAGAGGCGGTGCGCATCGAGTTTTACGATGATGAAGTTGATTCTATCCGGACGTTTGACCTTGGGACCCAGAAATCGGTGGCTGCTCAGGACAAGGTGCTTATTTCTCCGGCGATGGAGTATGTTGTCACTAGAGAAGAGCTCGGACAACTGCGCTTTTCCATTCGGGCAGAAGCCAGAAAGACGATCGGTCGTCTTCAGCGTACAGGAAGGCTAGAAGCGGCTGAGCGTTTACAGACTAAAGTTAATTTTTTGGTGGAACGTCTCGAACAGGGAATCTTGGACGAAAATGTTTATCCCTTTTTAAGTTTAGTCAATACATCGCTCGTACCATTTTTCTCTTATCTTTCGGAGGACCATTTTGTTATTCTCGATGAACCTCTACGCTTAAAAGAGCAATTAGAGTTTCAAACCAATGAACGTTTACTAGAATTCACGCACCAACTGGAACACGGCGAGGGATTTGTTCATCCTGAGGCTCAGTTTATCAACTATGAGGATATTCTAACCCACGGAGAGCAGCACCCATTGATTGGTCTTTCTACGCTTTTAAGGCAGGCTCCAGGGCTTTCACCAAAGCGGATTTTCAACCTTAACGCCCATCCTTTAACGGGTTTTATGGGAAAAACAAGTAAGTTAGTTGATGAGATAGAGCACCGTAAAGATGCAGGGAATTTGGTAGCGCTGTTTGTCGGCGATGAGGATCATGCCCTGCGTTTGATTCAGGGCTTAAAGGATCGGGGGGTGACCGCAGCTCGCAAGGAACTTAAGGATTCTGTTGAAGAAGGACATGTTTATGTCTACCCGCATTCCCTCGACCATGGCTTTGAGCTCCCGCTTGGAAAACTGGTCATTCTGACTGAAACTGAAATCTACAAAAGGGAAAGCAAGGTAGTCGGTAATAAGAAGCCAAGCCTACCAGCCCAAAAGGGCATATTCATCTCAGATCTTAAAGCAGGAGACTTTGTGGTGCATGTCCATCATGGGATTGGGCAATTTACCGGCATTGATCGCTTAGAGGTCGGTGGAATAGAAAAAGACTATTTTAGGATTCGCTATGCTGGAGAAGACCGACTCTATGTTCCGCTGGATCAACTACATCTCCTGCAAAAGTATTTGGGAAGTGCCGCAGAAACCATGCCCAAACTCTACAAACTTGGGGGGACTGAGTGGTACAAGGTCAAGAGTAAAACGCGCAGCGCTGTCAAAGAAATGGCAATTGACTTGGTAAAACTTTATGCTCAGCGGGAGGCGATCCAAGGGTTTGCTTTTTCTCAAGATAATGTATGGCAAAATGAATTTGAGGAGAAGTTCCCATATTTAGAGACTCCGGACCAACTTCAGAGCATTGCTGAGGTAAAGATAGATATGATGCGCCCACGCCCGATGGACCGCTTACTTTGTGGTGATGTAGGATATGGAAAAACAGAAGTTGCCCTGCGTGCGGCATTTAAAGCTGTGACAGATAGCAAACAAGTGGCGGTTCTGGTACCGACAACTATTCTGGCCCAACAACATTTTAATACTTTTAGAGAACGGTTTATGGGGTACCCAATTACCATCGAAATGCTAAGCCGTTTTCGGTCCCCAAAGGAGCAGAAGGAAATACTTCAAGGTCTTAAGGAAGGGCGAGTTGATGTTATTGTAGGTACGCACCGTATTCTTTCTGAAGCTGTAAAATTTAAGGATTTGGGCTTATTAGTCATAGATGAGGAGCAACGTTTTGGAGTTACCCACAAGGAGAAACTGAAAACATTAAAGGGGAATGTTGATGTGCTGACGCTCTCGGCAACTCCTATTCCGAGGACTCTCCACATGTCGCTAGTTGGAGTTAGGGATATGAGTGTAATTGAGACACCACCTGAAGGACGGTATCCGGTGCAAACGTATGTCACTGAATTTCGGCCTGAGGTCGTGAGAGATGCCATACGGCGTGAGATTCAACGCGGAGGACAAGTATTTTACGTACATAATCGAGTGGAGGATATGGACAAGGTTACTCATTTATTGAGCCAATTGGTTCCCGAAGCTCGGTTCGGTGTTGCCCACGGTCAAATGCGCGAAACTCAGCTGGAACAGGTCATGCTTGCTTTTCTGGAACAGGAAATGGAGGTCTTGGTTTCCACAACTATTATTGAAACTGGACTCGATATGCCGAATGTCAACACACTAATTATTGATGAGGCCGATCGTTTTGGGTTATCTCAACTTTATCAATTGCGAGGGCGTGTCGGACGGTCCAATCGCAAAGCATTTGCGTATCTTTTGTATAAACCGCAAAAGGTTCTCACAGAAATTGCAGAAAAACGTCTGTCTGCAATCCGTGAGTTTACGGAATTTGGGGCAGGATTTAAAATAGCCATGCGAGATTTAGAAATTCGTGGTGCAGGGAACTTAATCGGTGCCCAACAGCATGGACATTTAGCAGCGGTGGGCTTTGAATTGTACAGCCAGATGCTCAAAGAAGCGGTTCAGGAATTGCGTGGAGAAAAGGTTGAAGAAGTTATCGAACCAAGCATTGAACTACAGGTGGATGCCTTCTTGCCGGACCCTTATGTTGTGGACCGCGAAACTAAGGCGTCTTTGTACCAACGGTTGGCGATGGTCCGTAATGAGGAACAGCTTAGTGAGATGGTTGACGAATTGGTAGATCGTTTCGGAACTCCAACGCTTGAAGTCGAGCACCTAATTGAAATCATCCGGATCAGATTTTTAGCAAGCTCTTTAAAGGTTGAACAAATTCAACAAGCCAAACAAAGTGTTAGCATACGTTTTGCAGCTGATGTGGGCATGTCGGGAGAAAATCTCATGGCTGTGGCTTCCTCTTCCCCGTTTCCTTTATCATTTAAGACGATGCCAAATGGGAATCTAGAATGCAAAATACGTATTCGCACGATTGACCAAGAAGAGGTAATTGAGGCAGTACGTAGGGTGCTTTCGACATTTTATGACGTTGCTTCGAGGACAACTCCTTGATATACTGTTCATATGTCAAAATTGAAAGGGTGTGTCTAAATGAGAAAGTCTCGGGCGGGGATTATTTTAGGAGTCCTTGCGTTGTTGCTTGTGACCACGGGGTGTTCTTCGTTGGTGGGCGGTAAATGGGCGGTAAAGGTCAACGGAGATTCAATCTTGGTTAAGGATTATGATGCCCGTGTGGCTGACGCTCAAAAAACCTATGAAAAACAAGGTATGAAATTCGATACAGATCAAGGTAAACAGGCGTTAACCCAAATAAAAAGCCAATTATTAGATCGCATGATCGAAGGGAAAATAATCGCCCAAGAGGTCAAAAATCAAAAGCTTAATCCAGAGGATCCAGCAGTCACAACGCAGGAAGATGTCATAAAGAAAAATATCGGGGATGCGACAAAATTTCAAGATACTTTAAATCAACAGGGTATGACGGAACCAGAATTGAAGAATTTTTTAGCACTATACTCAAAAATGACTGGGGATGTCAAAGCGCTAAGCGATAGTGATGTTAAAGCATTTTTTGATAAAAACGTTGCTAATTATAGCCAACCTGAAAGCGTAACGGCCCGTCATATTCTGGTGAAGACGGAAGATGAAGCGAAAGCAATTATCGCGCAGCTTGACGCAGCTAGTAAGAGTAATACAGCAATCCTGCCTCTGTTTGAGCAGCTTGCTAAAGAAAAGTCGATCGAGCCTGGAGCAAAAGATTCTGGCGGGGATCTCGGAACGTTTACTAAAGGAAAAATGGTTGCTGAATTTGATAGTGCGGCATTTGCTCAGAAAGTGGGTACATACTCAACAGTCCCAGTAAAAACGCAATTTGGTTATCATGTGATCTTAGTTGAAGCACACACACCAGCTGCAGCTGCAGACTACACAAAGGTTAAAGCTCAAGTGGCGCAAGATGCGCTGAATCAGGCGAGAGACGCGAAGTTCCAGACGTATTTTGACGATTTGCGTAAAAAAGCAAAAATTGAGTATGCAAAAGGATATGAACCTGCTTCGTAGGGGTAGATGCATCGTGCCTCTATTTTAGGTTTGTACTACAGGGATGAAAGACTTAGAAGGCAATGGAAATTGCCTTCTTTTGTTTTACATTGGAAAAAAATGAATAATTGGCAATCCCTAGATATATACTATCATTGAATTTAAGGTGGCAAAAGCACAAAGAAGAAATGAGTTTCAGGAACGACAAAAGGAGGAATTTGCGTATATGAAAGCTACGGGTATTGTAAGAAGAATTGATGACCTCGGTCGTGTCGTTATTCCAAAAGAAATTCGTCGGACTCTTCGTATTAGGGAAGGAGATCCGTTAGAGATTTTTGTAGATCGAGAAGGAGAGGTCATACTAAAGAAATACTCACCTATCCGCGAATTAGGTGAGTTCGCTAAAGAATATGCTGATTCGCTTTTCGAAGCAACTGGGCATATTACTTGTATTACAGATCGAGACACGATTATTGCAGTATCTGGAGCATCAAAGAAAGAGTATCTAAATAAAGCAATCGGACCTGCCGTAGAGCAGGCCATGGAGGAAAGGCGAACTGTTCATAACGGAACGGCCGGAGAGAATACTTCTTGTAAAAGCGGTCCGGAGAATGAGGAAGAGGATAAATCTAAGTGCACCACCGAAGTTATTGCCCCGATTATTTCACAAGGAGATCCGATAGGTGCAGTGGTACTCATGTCCAAAGAGCCTAATTTAAAGATGGGTGAGTTGGAGATCAAATTAGTAGAAACCGCTGCAGCTTTTTTAGCAAAGCAGATGGAACAATAACAAAATGCAGACATAATAAAGCGGTTGGTGCCGCTTTATTTTTTTTATGATAGAATATCACAGGAGGTGTAAAAAAATGTCCGCATGTCTTCATGTTATCGGCTTAGGTCCTTCCGGACTCGAACAGTTAACTCTTGGAAACTACCGTCGTATCTGCGGTGCGAAGAAGATATTTGTACGAACATTGCAGCATCCCTGCGTTCAGGAACTGATGGCCGAGGGTGTACTCATCGATTCGTTTGATGATATCTATGTTACAGAACCTTCCTTCGAAGCGGTGTATGAAAGAATTACGGAGCAGTTACGTAATGAATTGCACAAAGGCTCTGAGGTCATCTATGCGGTTCCGGGACATCCCATGGTTGCTGAAAAGACCATTCAACTTATTGAAGAAAGGCTTGCGCAGGAATATGAGGTCGTGATTCATCCGGCCATGAGCTTTGTAGAGGAGATTTTTAGGGTCCTGAAGTTCGACCCGATTGACGGGGTACTAATTCGTAACTATGATGCCCTTAAAAACGTAGGACTGACGGGACAGGAATGGCTTATTATTCCCCAAGTGTATAATAAACTAATTGCCTCAGAGGTCAAATTAGATCTCATGACCGCCTATCCAGACGATGCCTGGGTCTATGTAGTACAGGCTCTCGGCACCCCCCTCGAACAGGTGGACAAGCTTCCACTCTACGAGATGGACCACGGCACATACGATCATTTGACGACGATTGTTTTGCCGCCCAACTCAGAGGTTAGCTCCTTTTTCAAATTGGCCAAAGTAATGGCAACTTTGCGCTCTAAAGAGGGGTGTGCCTGGGATCGGGAACAGACACATGAGACATTAAAACCATGTTTGATTGAAGAAAGCTATGAAGTGCTCGATGCGATCGAGAAACAAGATATGTATAATTTGTGCGAAGAGTTGGGAGACTTATTATTGCAAGTTGTTTTTCATGCGCAAGTTGCTTCAGAGGCTAATGAGTTTGAACTCCAAGATGTACTTCATGGTATAATCCAAAAGCTGATTCGCAGGCATCCCCATGTTTTCGGAAAGGAGAAGGCCGAAACTGCCGATGATGTAATTCTGACCTGGGATAGAATTAAAAAGGAAGAGAAGGCCGACGGAAATGAGGAGGCAGCCTTTTTTAAAGATCCCTTGGGGTTACCTGCCCTTATGTTGGCTTCTGCAACACAACGTAGAGTGGCTAAGGTAGGGTTTGATTGGTCAGATCTTGAAGGTCCTTGGGGTAAGGTCCAGGAAGAATTACAAGAGCTTAAAAGCGCTTTAGCTGATGGGATAGGAATTCGCGAGGAACTAGGCGATTTGATATTTGCTGTTGTTAATCTATCTCGATTTTTAAAGCTGGATGCGGAGGAAGTTTTGAGGGATACTATACATAAGTTTCAAAGTCGATTCCTGAAAATGGTTGAGTTAAGTCAAAAAGATTTTCTAGACTTTCAACAACTACCTCTTGATGAAATGGATGTTTATTGGGAAAAGGCAAAATCTCAAGAAAAAAGTACTAAATTAATGTGATATAACCTAAAAAAGCAGGAGATTGGTTATTTATCGCGAAATATAAGTGTCGTGATAAGATCAGTTATTTTAGGAGGGACTATTTTTGAATAAGGCGGAATTAGTTAGCGCTGTAGCAGAAAAGGCTGACATGTCCAAGAAGGATGCAGAAAAGGCAGTCAATGCTGTTTTCAAGGTAATCGAGGAGTCCTTAGCACAAAGTGAGAAGGTACAACTGGTTGGTTTTGGGACATTCGAAGTAAAAGATCGTGCCGAAAGGACTGGGAGAAATCCCCAAACGAAGGAAACTATCTTGATTCCGGCAGCTAAGGTACCTGGCTTCAAAGCAGGGAAGGCTCTTAAGGACGCGGTCCAAAGATGAGTCTTCGGACATAAAATCAGGTTCCAGGTTCTTTCTGGAACCTGATTTTTAGTACCAACTCAGAAAAAAATAGAAAGATTTGATTAGCCTTTTCTAGAGCTGGCGTTAGTCCTAGTCTTTTTACAAAGGGAGGGTAGGCATGCGTATTGATAAATACTTAAAGGTTTCTCGCCTCATCAAGCGCCGCACAGTCGCTAAAGATGTTTGTGTTGGGGAGAAGATCAAAATCAACGGACGAGTTGTTAAACCCTCAGCAGAAATTAAAGTGGGAGATCGGGTCATCCTAGAATTTGCGAATCACGTTATTGAAGTACAGGTTTTAGCGACGCCGAACAGTGTCAAGGCCAATGAAGCGCAAACACTTTATGAATTGATTCGAGACGAACGAAAGACAGAGTCTTTATGATTAAAGACTCTGTCTTTTCTCTATAAATTTTAGGTTAAATGGGCCTCTTTTTCGATTCAACGAGCCACCTTGGGAACCGTCCTTTTGTCACCAATCGTCCCAACATTCTCAAGAGTACACAAAGCAAATTTGCGTCCAAAACGCAAACAGCGCCCCAAGACCCCGAGACCCAATCTCAAAGAAGTTTCTTTGTCAGAGAGTGCAGGGACAACGAACAGCCCGTCAGCGCCTTTGCGTCCAAACGCAAACAGCTTAAAAGTCCCCAAGATTAATCTGCGACGTTCTCTATCTTCGTTTCCCCTCGTCGACCCAAAAGTCAGGAGGAAGTTTCTTAGCTTAGAGAAGCACTTAGCGGAATTGCGTCAAGCGAATAGCAATGCAGCGCGTGCGAACGTGCTAAGAAACTTCCTCCTGCACTCCTCCCCACGGACTTCTAAAGGACGAGCAAGGTGAATAGGGTTAAGAAGATAAAGAGTTAGGGGGATGGGGCATAGTGGACAAAAATGGCAAAGTACATCGCCTTGTCATGGAAAATCGAGAACAGATTGCGTTGACAGGAGTACAAAAGGTTCAGTCCTTTGACCCCAAGGAAATTGTTCTTGAAACTGAACTTGGGATATTGAGTATTAAAGGGGACTTGTTAGGCATCAAATTGCTTAATCTTGAGGAGGGGTTAGTTGATCTTCAAG
>JARLHW010000147.1 GCA_031292075.1 Desulfosporosinus sp. | reverse complement strand
TTGTGCGCCCAGCATGGGCGCGACCTGCTGGTGAAAGTCCAGAATGGTGAAGATAACGAAGCCATTAGCCTGAGACAAGGGTGTCCATCGCGAGGTGGAATCTGAAGGAAGTCGGCGGCAAAACCTTGGCCTGAGGAACACGAACTCTAAGTGAGGCTAGCGACAGTGGATGAGTCTGCAATACAAGACAAAAGCCATGGTTATCAAAACTGTCGTTAGTAGATAGAGCAGGTGGATGAGGTGAAAGGGCGCGCAATTACCTGGGGAGATCTGCTAACACGCTGACTAAGTTGGCAACCATCTGTGAAAACGGATACTGAGATAGCAGAAGTCAGCAGACGGCATAGTAGCGGAAAAAAAAAAACGTGAAGGCCTGAACATGAACGATGAAGATAGGTTTAATGCGTACATCGAGGATGCAATGAAAGTAGAAAATCGAGAAAAAAAAAAATCGAACCATCATTGGGAGGCGGTAGTGAATTCTACCAGGGCCTGACGAGGTACTGAGCAAACTTATGACACAAATTAATAACCATATCTTAACAAATAATAATGATCACCTGATGGAGAAAGTAGTAGAGGCTGATAATCTCAAGAAAGCGCTTGAACGAGTAGAACGCAACAAGGGCTCATCAGGTGTGGATAACATGCAAGTCAACGAACTTCGCCCACACGTGATAAAGCACTGGAGTCGCATCAAACAAGAGCTTCTTGATGGAACCTATAAACCATCTCCCGTACGTCGAGTCGGAATCCCGAAACAAGATGGTGGAGTGCGGGAACTAGGAATTCCAACAGTGCTCGATCGCTTTATTCAGCAGGCAATCCAACAAGTCTTAACGCCAATATTTGAACCAATGTTCTCAGAATTCAGTTATGGATTTAGACCAGGCAAAAGCGCACGGCAAGCCGTGCGTAAAGCTCAGGGATACATCCAAAATGGAAAGAGAATTGTGGTTGATATTGATCTCGAGAAGTTCTTTGATCGCGTAAATCATGATGTGCTTATGACAAAAATAGAAAAGCATATCGGAGATAAACGCATACATAAAATCATTCGCAGATATTTGCAAGCAGGTGTAATGCTCAAAGGATGTTGTGTGAGAATGGAGGAAGGGACACCGCAAGGCGGACCAATTAGTCCTTTGTTATCAAACATTATGTTGAATGATCTGGATCATGAATTAACACAAAGAGGACACTCGTTCGCTCGCTATGCAGATGATTGTAATGTCTATGTAGCAAGTAAAAGAGCTGGTGAAAGAGTTTATGCGAGCGTAACAAAGTTCATAGAAGAACGACTGAAGCTCAAAGTGAATGTGCAAAAGAGTGCAGTAGACTACCCATCGAAAAGGAAATTCTTAGGATTCTCATTCACCATTTGCCAAGAAGTTAAGTTGCGAATTGCGCCGAAAGCTAAAATGAAGTTTAAGGAGAAGATTCGCCAACTTACAAATCGCAACTGGAGCATATCTACGCAAGCAAGACTGGAAAAGCTCAACGCGTACCTTTTGGGATGGAGTGGATACTTCGGTATCATCCAAACGAAGAGCGTTCTGGAAAAGCTTGATAAGTGGATACGCAGAAGATTGAGGATGTGTTTATTAAAGCAATGGAAGCGATGCAAAACAAAGCTTGCAAAGCTAGTAAATCTAGGAATTGTGGAAAAGTGGGCAGGCTGTATAGCATTCTCGCGCAAACAATATTGGAGGTTGACGAAAGCGCCACAAATAAATAAAGCCCTCGGTCTCGCCTATTGGCGAGAGCAAGGGCTGATAAGACTTGTTGATAGATATTATGAATTGTTAAATAAAACGTCGGCATGAACCGCCGTATACCGAACGGTACGTACGGTGGTGTGAGAGGACGCGGGTTAATCACCCGCTCCTACTCGATTAAAGCCCCTAGAAGCGATTGAGTGATGTGCTCAGGTTAGCCTTCTTTACAAAAATCAGAAAAACAGTAATATAAAAAGAGTTTTACCTAGTAATTTGTTGTTATATTATTGTTTCTTTTAACAAAGTGGGGTTCCTTGA
>JARLHW010000146.1 GCA_031292075.1 Desulfosporosinus sp. | reverse complement strand
TGAATTGGCTTGGGATCGTGGTAATGTGGATTTTATGAATCGTTTTTTCGGTTATACCATCAATGTTGATCGTGGTAAGCCCACAAATTCAGAATTTGTCGCCATGGTTGCGGATAAACTGCGGATGTCGATGATGTATTAGAATTTGCTCATACCAAGGGTTACAGGGTTTTAATAACAGATAGTATGGCGACAAACTTTCTTTAATAGGTTTATAAATCATTCCTAAACCTATAAACTAGTGAAGTCTATCGCTATAAACTTTTTGTCCGCAAACATCTCTATAGTTAAAAAACTTGGAGGTGTTTTTCCCATGAAATTGTCCCAATTTGACATGAGTATTGAAGAATTTATGCTTCATTGTTCCACTAAGAACCTTTCTCAGAAGACAATAATGGCCTATGAATCAACGCTGAAACTGTTTTCTGTCTACATGAAGAATTCGTTTCAAATTGAAAAGGTAGAAGGCGTTACTAAAAGTCATATTCGACATTATGTGAAATTTGTTCAAGAACGAGGGAAATATAGTGGTATTGGAGTGGAGACTCCTAAGAACAATATTCATGCTCGTACTGATTATGGGCAACCTATTAGTACAAATACTATCAATAATTATGTTAGAAATATTAAGGTGTTTTTTAATTGGCTGTCAGATGAAGATGAGATCATCAAAAATCCAGTTGATAAGATCAAATTGCTCAAAGGTTCTGAGCGAATGAAACCACTGCTTAATGAAGGCGAAATTAACTCAATTTTGTATTCCTTTGATAGAACTAAATTTGATGGCTATAGAAACTACCTAATAACTTTATTCATTTTAGATACAGGATGTCGAATCACTGAGTGCTTGAACATTCTAGTGCAAGATGTGGATTTATCTAATAAAGCAGTCATTTTGAAATACACTAAGAACAAAAAGGAACGACTTGTTTTCTTTTCAACGAAGTTGAGGAAAGAATTGCAACGATGGATTCAATATAAGGACAGATATTTCTCGAATGAGCTATTATTTCCTTCTAACAGAGGAAACGTCTTGTTGCCGGGGACTTATGAAACTGCCTTGCGTAAGATTGGTCAGAAGAAGAACATTGAGTTATTCCCTCACAGAATTAGGGCAAACTTTGCTCAATATTATTTGCTTAATGGCGGTGATCTATATTCTTTGAGTCGATTGATGGGGCATTCAAGTTTGGAAGTAACTAAAACCTATCTTCAATTAGATGATGATAGTGTGTCTCTTCAATATAAGAAATTCAGTCCACTAAATGGTATTAACATAGATTAAGTAAGGATCCACCCATTGGACTGAACGTCTTAAAAGGTACATTATGTGCGTCTGAAGGCATTCCTATTGCCTTATTGATTGTTTTTGCGATAAGTGGGAGTTGGGCCAATTGTATTAATTTTGTTCAATAATAGCAGCCATAGAGAAAGCTAATTAAATAGAAAGCGTATTTGGCAAGTCATAGACCACGATTAAAAGCGTGGTCTATGATTATTAAAGGTTGGCAATAACAACAATGAGCTTATGCTTTAATCGTTGGATTCTTTACAAAACAGAAGCCACACTAAGTGTAGTAGTTTCTGTTTTTAATTTAACAATTTTACAAATCCTTTTGCACTTCTGGCAGGAAAATCAGGTATACATGCATGGATTTCCTTGTTAGTAAGGATCTACATCTCAACATTTAAAAGTAGAGCTTTTTTTGACCCATCTAACGTGTGTGTTTGGGACAACAGAAAGCCTTTACAAGTTAATAATCTCCAATCCTTCTTTGTGTGCCTTTCTGTAGGTCATGAATAAGCCTGTCTTGAAAATCAGTGCGGCAGAAATAATTAATGCCTCTCTGACCCATGCCTTCCTCACAAAGCCTCGTACCTGTTCCAGAATTCTATTCGCTAGGTTTTCTACCTCGAATTCGATAGGAATTTTACAAGAATCAAATGCTGCTTGCCCAATTTTAGAAGCTTCTCGATGGACAAATTCATCGAGGTGTAAAGTATCTCGCTGCTCTTCATCGAGCTCATCGTCCTCTTGGTGGCTGTAATCATTGGGATCGCTATTATCAGCAAAACTATTAAACATGGTAACCCCTCCTTAAAAATGAAAGAGGAAACCCCTTTGGGCTTCCTTTTCTTTAATTATTTCTAATCGAGTTTCTTACATTGTTTAGTACGTTAAGGTAGCTATCGATTGATAATTTTAGTGTTTTTCCTGCTACTGCGCTTCCGATTGATGCGACTGCGATTTTTGCGAATCCTGTTGTTACGTCTACTGCGTTCCTTTTTCCAATTTGAGTTAATATGTTTGCCATGTTAAATTCCTTCTTTCTTTCTCTTCCTAGTACTCTTATACCCTTGAAATTGCAAGATGGCCGCTACATTACCCCGCGTTCCTTGAGAGAAATGTACCTCTGAGATCCAATAATCACGTGATCTACTACCAGGATTCCTAGTAGTTTTCCTGCGTCTACTAAGCGCTTGGTGATCTCTAAATCTTCGGTGGATGGGGTGGGATCGCCTGAGGGGTGGTTATGCACTGGAATTACACTGCAGGCTGATCGTTTGATTGCTCCCTTGAAAACTTCCCTTGGGTGAACTAGTGAGGAATTAAGCGTCCCGATACTAATAGTTTCAACGGCTATGACGTGGTTTTTGGTGTTGAGAAATATGGCTTTGAAGTACTCTCGGTCAAGGAGAGTCATGTCGATCAGGAGATCGTAGACATCTTGAGGGCTGTTGATACTGACTATATCTTTGGCTGAAGCGGTATACATTCGCCGGCCCAGTTCTAGTGCCACCAAAATTTTCATGGCTTTAGATTTGCCTAGTCCTTTCACCTTTATAAGTTCCTCTTCGGTGGCTTCTGCGAGCTCGGTTATTGAGGGGAACTTTTTTAATAGATCGGTACTTGATTCGCGTACTGTTAAGGCTAACAGATCTTGCAAGGGTAGATTATTGTACATTTTTATCGCCTCCAAAAGTTAAGGCACTGATTGCTCAGTGCCTTTGGTATGCTTTACCTTAATATTCTTATACCCTAACTTTGGGTCTTTGTCTGAGGCATTGAATTGAATGAGAAGGCAGAGTATTATGATCACAGAATACTTTTGAAGGAGAATTTAATGACAACGAATATACATCCGTTTTTAATTAAACAAGGGATAGATTCTGTTCAGCTGTGTCCCGACTTCTCAGATCGTGCTCGAGCTACTCTACTGGAAATATGGAATATCGACTTACCAGAGTACAAACAAGACTTACCGGCAGCGTCTCGTGAGCTGATTTCAAATATCGATGATAGAAATTACATTATTACAATCATAGACGGTCAGATTGATGGATTTGAACCTCTTCTATTTGAAGCTGATTACACATCAGCGATTCATAAGAGATACCTAAAAAAGATACGTATTACATTAGCTAAGAACATAAGATTAAAAGCATGGTTCGATGCCCTAGTGGTTAAATGGAATATACCTCAAAGTGGTCCCTGGGATTTTTTTGATGCACTGTCAGGCGGACGAAATGAAATTTTTTTACCCTATGTTATTAAACATACCGAACTAAAAAATGACATCAATGAACTTTGCGTTAAACTGAAATTCAATAAAGATGTACAAATTGAGTTTTGGACAGTAGCTGCTTATCTATTGTTTCGTAAAATGATAGACAATACTGACCTCAGCCTATGTTCAACAGAAGCGGTGAAATTATTTAAGGTTCAAACGGATAACGGCTATAAATTTTTCGTTAAACTTAGCAATATCCTTGATAGTGATCGATGGGAAAAGTTATCCGAAATAATTAATCTAAAAATAGGCGAGACTGATGGATTTATACCAGGGAATGGAAAGGTTATACCTATAGAGGAAATAATCAGTGGTGATATTCCTGAATGGTGTAAGCTATGTTACGTGTATTCTGTACCCGATCAGTTTAGCCAACGTTGGCGAGATGAATATAAACCTGTCAGAAAAGCACTTAATGATCTAGGTCTTAATTATAAATGGAGACGCTCCAAACCATATGACAAGAAGACGATATTTGTAATAGAAGAGCTGAAAGTAAAAATTGCATTGAGAATTAAGATTGACGAGAGTGTATGTAAAGAAATTGGTCACAAGGTTACTGCCAAATTCGACCCGAAAGGGTTAGAAGAAAAACCATATTCGTACAAATTAGTTAGAAAGGCTTATAATAGATATTTAAAGAACACTTATCCATACCGTAGGCCGTATAACATCTAAATCTAATTATGTGTCCAAATTCAGTAACAAAGCAGTTTACAACAGTTTATAATTAGCCCTCAGGAAGCAAATTCCTGGGGGTTATTTATATGGCGCAGGACTTTCTTAGTAGTTGTGTATTTAATCCTGACTCTAGATTCTAAATTGAAGGGAGGTGATTTTTAATGACTTCTAAACTAAATACGGATCCATTAAGTACATCGCATGACAACCGATCTGAATCCATAAAAAGAAAACGACACGCAGATGAAGATCTGGTATCCATTACTATGAATTATAGACGGCTGTTATGTCCGGTGTGTAGGCATGGACAATCTCTTGCGGTTTCTACTGACAAAATGGATACTAAGTGCTTGAAGTGTAATTTGGTAGAATCTTTCAGCGAGTTTCTTGAGAATTTAATTGAAACAGAGAACGACCAGGATTTTGAAGGTGATCCATTCTACGAGGGAATGGAACCCTTCGAGTGGGAAGACCTGGAGTATGAGACTAATGAACATTGTAACGAAACTTGTCACTAAATTTTCGTTGATAAATTGGATGAATTGCTATGACAATTGAAATGTAGATTGACTAGCCATTCATTAAACATGGAGACCGATTCTTTAGAGTTTGATAATTCTTGGACCGCTTACTTATTATTTGTTACCCGATTACTAATGTCGATTCAATGACGTTAGTTATATCGGCTCATACGATGATTAGCTCTGGGTTAAAGCACTAATCATCAGTGAGGATGGCTTAGCTCTATCAAGTAAGCGTTCAGGATTTTATTGTGAAACGGCCATCCTTTAATTACGTCAGCAAGGAGGGTAACCAGAACAAACTAACCTCTCAGAAGTCGTATTTTGGGCGTTATCATCACTCTTTGAACGACGCAAGCGGTTAAGTTTGTCAGGTTACCTTCATAACATTATTAGATAACGCAAATATTGGAGGCAGTCACGTATGACTATAAGCAACAAAAAGCATGGCCTTGCACTCAAGTATGTAAGCAACCTCTCTCAGTATTCCCCAGCAGATGGGTCAAAACTTCAGTTAAAACAACTAAAAGGGGATTTAAATATGGGAGTTGAAAAGGGATTCGAGATAGAAAAAACTGAAAAGGACAATTTGAATATCAGAAAGGCGAAATCGTACCAAATACTCAATCGTGATGGCTGCTCGAGGAAAATCAGACTGAAGTATTTGAAAGGAATTAATAAAAGCAAAGGTAGCGAAACGACGGACGAATCGACAGAAAAGGACCTTTTGGAAACATTGGATGACTCAGTCGAACCACAAACCTCCGAGCCACTATACTAGTCCGTCCATAATACCGATCTCCTTTATAAAAAAATGATCAGACGCTTGCTTGGGCAACCCCCTTGCTAGCTCTGATCACAGTATCTCATTATTAATATTATTAAGGAATGTCAGAATTCGTACTACTTTTTTGTAACCTTTAACGGGTGTGGGTGTGCTTTCCTGGCCCTCGTGGCCTTGGAGCGACTGGGTCATAGTTCGTTTTACCGGCTACTGTGTTATATTCACGTGAGGGGTTGGAGATGGGGTACGAATTTTCGATTTCTATGAGAGTTTTTCCTTGAAACTGGCGTGGTACAAAGATATTTACCACTTTGTCTTCATAACTCATGGGGATGTCATAGGCATCCAGATCAGTACCGCCTGCATCATGAGCGTCGTTTATGAATGGTCTTAAACGGCCTATCTGCTGCGCCAAGTTGTTTCCGGGTACTAATTCGATAAAAATGCGTTGTTCCTGAGCTAACAAATCACAAATCCGGTCTTGTGTGGACCGGTACTCTCGCTCGAATTCGGTCAGGTCCATGCCATGTTTCGAACAGTATTGGGTCAACGATTCTAACCTACCTAGGGTGAGAATATGTTCAGGATCAAAGCCAACCAGGAGCGAGAGATCTTCCGGCTTTGGCGCGGGAATTGTATCTTCTAAAAGGCAGCGTAATAGCCATGACCACGTTCCTAAGCGCGGCAGGCTATAAATATCTAGTGGGAAAAAATCCTTAATAAGCAACCAGGCCTGCTCTACCGCGTCTGAAAGTCCTGTGGTACTAACTGACTGATCTTGTTCAAGAATCAACTCAGGAATCGGGATATCGCTGATGGTCTGCTTAGTTCGATTGAGCTTATCTTGGAAGGCCGGATTCTGGGCAACAGGTACGACCTTTGTATCTACTATGGGAATGGTGTCTTCCAAAAGGCAACGTTTTAACCATATCCACAAACCTGGAGAAGGTTTGATCGTATCCGGTGGGAAAAACTCCTGCTTTAATAGCCAAACCTGATGATCTATTTCTTGATCTCGTCCAGTGGCGCTAACGAATTGGTCCCCTTCGAGACCTGACCGAAGGGCAATTAATCGTACAAACGGATCGAGATCTGGAGAATCGGGATTGAGAGCAATCTGCAGCTTAGCTTTTTTTTCAGCTTCTCTATCTAGTATTAACTGGGTCACTGATATTTCACCGATAGTCCCCTTAGCCTCATTAACCTTGGCTTGAAAGGCTGGGTCGTGGGTAACTGCTACAGCTTGCATATATATTTTATTGTTAATTTTCTTTTCCCCCTACTAGCTTATATTTTAGTACTACCAAATTCGGTAGTCATGTAAGAATATCCTTTATATTTCAAGCTAGGTATTTAGATTAACCAGAGATAAATGTGATGAGTAACGTTATTGTATTATGGAACAATGCTTGGCAGTTACCAGGCGTGACAGAGTCTTGTCACCAATTGAAAATGGCCTTTTTAAATTCTACCGCTCTTTACGACTAATTTTTAAGCTCATTTGAATTGGTGACAAGCGTGACAAGGATTTCTCTATTGTTGATAATAGAAAAACATATATATACATAAGGGTAGATTATAATTAAAAGTTATCCACTAGTGCTTGTCACTCTGTCACCATTTCAAGTCCTGCTTAAAAAGACGCTATGTGCGGTAGATTTTAATAGCCTCTTTTAGGTTGATTTTAAGTCTTGTTACCTTTGTCACGCTACATTTAAAAGACTTAGGTATTGTGCTTGTATCGCCTCGTAGGTGGACAAGTAACTGGAAATCAAGGATTTATTCTGGGAAAGAATGAAACAGGCTAACATTGTTATGTCAATTCGCTGACCCAAATACAAAGCACTAATGAAGCCTAGTCTTCATTAGTGCTTATGTTCATTTTGACAACACCATTGGTCATGGCGGCGGAGCCCACTATATGAGAAATGCCGATAATTTCCGAAGATCCGAGCTGCTCGAATTACATCAACAAACAGACGACCTTGCATCGAAGTAAAGTCCCTGCCAAAGAGTGAGTTCTGGAAGAAAACATACTGGCTATTTCATGCCGTGGACGTAACGTACGGAGTAGCCTAGCACAAAAATGTCAAAGCCGCGTGGTAGAGTAAAAGAAAAACCGCCACCCGGCGGTCACAGAATTTATATCCAATAAAAGCAACAGCCTATCTCATAATCTATCTCCCCAATTATCTTAATATTTTAATTAGGCAACATCGCATAAGCTGTCAAATAAGCGTTACTGCAAACGAAAAATAGGTTTAAAAAGTGGCAGATGGACGCTATTTTTATCATCTATATCAACTTCTTTCTCCTTGGTACCCAGCCGCCTTGTTTTTTGCAGGGCCTTAGCTCATCGCAACGGCCAAACCAATCTACGCATCGATCATTATTATTTAGTCGTTCATCGGTTTTGCTGTCTAACGCATAGCCTTCCTTGCAGTAGTTGGTTAAGTGGTGCTTGTGCTTGCCAGGCTCCCCGTGCCAAGCGTGAAAGCAATATTCGTATTTGTTCATGTTGCATCACCTCTGTTTAGTTTCTTATCTAATTATACCATTGGTTGGAAAATGCCGCGATCTTCTGATGGAAAGAAGAGGAAATTGAGGATGCATGTCGAAGTGTAACCTGATATGGAATTATATTGAATCCGGAGATATAGTACCTTTTTTGGACGTTAATATAGCAAAGGGAATTCTGACTGACGATATACAACGCCATTAATTACTTTTTCCATTATGTTAGCCTCCTTAAATTTAAAGAAGTGGCCCACTTAATGTGAGCCACTATTAGGAACTAGGCATTTCTAAGTTTTACATGACCGAATTTTCGAAGATAATCTAAGAAATCATTCGCTTGAGACGATGTAAGCTTTCTACTTTCATCTAACTTATATCGCTCAATCATTAAAGACTTAGCTTTTTCAATAGGTATTAGCTTGTCGTTAACCAGGGTAAAGATATCTTTAAGCTGTTGTTTGCTTACCGGCTTATCAATAGGAAGGACACGGAGTGGGGAGGGTCCATTAGATTTAGATTTATCGCCTTTAAAGTCATGGTCCTCAATATCCTGTGAGAAGATCCCAGATGAACGAGTGGCTGATAAGACAGCATCCACGATTGCTCGCTTCTTGGCCATTTTGAGGATCGTATTGGATATACTATAAGCATCCTGGTTTCTGTATTTCCGTTCTTTGGAGTTGCAGTTACCAACACCCTCCGCCTCTACAAGACCTGTTCGTTTATTAATTAATGTAGCCTTGACTTCGTAGCTAAAGAATCCCTCCTGCCAATCTTCAAATCTATTCGACACCGCAATTAGCTTGGAAAACCCATAAATATCACAAAGCTTTTCTGCTCCAGACTTCAACAGGGAAGGCTTAGGACAGCCAGGGATTATGCCATAATCTACTCCGGGTATCATTAGCTCTTGGACAAAGCTCTTTAACATTAATAAACGGTTTTTAGCTTCGGTGAAGGTAAGGGCGAATTCTGGAACAACTTCAACTGGATTGCTGATGATCGGGGAATTCTGGGATCGTTCCACATCTTGCTCATGGACTAAGACAAGAACTTCGTTTCCAGATTCGTCTAAGGACTCGGATTTACTTAATTGAGTGGCCAGCTTGGATTTTAAATTAGACGTAGGAACACCTTCCTTCATTTAATACTGAACCGTCGAGAGGAACTGGGGGTGAGATACTTGGTATAAATCTCAGGTTGTTCATCTTTTAGTAGCTTGGAGTTCAAACGCTCTGAGAAAATGTTTTTCCAGGTCACGATTCTGTCGCCAAGACAGCCGGTTTCATTCAATCCTAGATAAGCCTTAAGTTTGTTTATGGCTTCGTTCTTACGTTCCTCAGCAACTTTTTCTTCTTGGGAAGCTTCTTCAAATTGAGTGATTAAAGGTAAGGCCTCGTTTGGGAGGTCGATCTGGGCTTTATTGGCCTGGGGATAGAGTCTACCAAGTAATTCAGTGGAAGCCTCTGAACCATCGATAGGTGGGGGTGTCAACGTTTCAACATGATGCCAGAAGCGCTTTTCAAGTTTTATGAGAAGGGCAATTAGATCTTCATCTCTTGCGATGAAATACCATTTGAATCGATTACCGCCGATTAGTACAGCTATATAGGCCCCTGTTAAATTGGTTACGGCTAAATAGTGCTGAACTTGGAGTTGGTATTCCTCGGGAATATGATCAAGCCAATCTGTTGAATTAAAGGCATTCGTGGTTTTGGCCTCAAAGACGCACTTTCCTTGAACAGGATCATCGACAATACCATCAAGGTTGGCGAGCATAAAGGGATACTGGGAATGTTGTAGAATTTGGTGCTCGTGTCTAACCTGTAGATTGGTTCGTTCTGTGAATTCCACTCGGATCAAAGGTTCAAGGAGCGTTCCCCAGTAACGCAGCCTCTCCAGCTGCTTTGAGTTCTATCTGCCCCGTTTTCTCCATCCAAAGTTCGACTGGTGATTTATATCGGTTTAAGCCACAGGCTACCGAGGCATCACTTCCACCAATTCCTTTCGTTCTCCATTGAAGCCATTCTTCTTTACTCATATTTTGGGTTGATACTAAGACTTTAGCCATGGTTATCGTCCTTTCTTTGGTAATAGAAAACCTCCTGTCGGTTAGGACAGGAGGAATAGCGGATAACATCATTTGCTACTGAAGTACTGAGGCACTGAGGCAGGTTTCCCTATTCTTCTCTTACTTTATAATTCTGTACAATGATTATGGAAAAGTGCCTCAGTATACCTCAGTACCTCAGTAAACTTAAATAATCTACGCTGGTACTAAAGATTTAAGCTCAAATAAACATTGTCTAGATCATCCTGGGTGATCCCTATATAAGCTAAGGTAACACTTGGTGAGGAGTGGTTAAGCAGCTTCTGGATTCGTGTTATATCCACGCCTGCCTGGAATGCATGGTAGCCAAAGGTCTTTCGGAGAGAGTGAGTTCCAATTTTCTCCGTGATCCCAATGGAGCGGGCGGCATCATTTAATATCCGGTAAGCCTGTTGCCTCGTAATAGGTCCACGTCCTTTTCTACTGGCGAATAGTGCTTGTCCAGGTTCTAAGGTAATCACATACTCTTTCAAGGCCTTCTTTGAGGTTTCTCCCAGGGGAAAATCTTTTAGCTTATTCGTCTTTTTCTCCCTGATCACTATGCGGTCCTTGATCTTGCCATTAGCATAGACATCAGATACCTGTAAAGTTAGGAGATCACTAATTCGTAAGCCTGAGTTAATACCGAGGACGAATAAGCAGTAATCTCTTTGATTGTTGGCTCTCAAGATCTTCTTCATGGTTTCGAGGGTCTTTTTATCTCTGATCGGTTGCACGTATTCCATGAATTCACCTCCTTTCGTTATGTGCTTTATTGGTTGGTGGCAGGGGTTAAGTCATATTCAGAGGGGCTAGGATTTGCCTTGAACGCAAAGAATCCCTGGAAGCCAGTTATATCAGGCGTTCCAGGGATTCTTGTATGTTACACAAGAGGGTTGTGTAACGTTGGATATTTTAAGTTAACGAATTGCTGAGAATATGTTAACTAGATAAATTGGCATCCAGCTACTTAAAACTATGAGATATCCCTGTCCTAGATAGATAAATGTTAAAGGTGGACCGCTTTCTCCATTTTAGATATTGACTTGACCATGAAATCGGCATAATCTAGAAACATATATAGACAAACTAATGGCTATATACCTATAAACTAAGAGTGTTTGCGAAGAATCTAAACCCTTGGAGCCGTAACTAAAGAACTTTATCCTATGATCGCAGCCAAATATCAAACCACCCCAAGTCGTGTCGAACGTGCAATTCGCCATGCTATTGAATTGGCTTGGGATCGTGGTAATGTGGATTTTATGAATCGTTTTTTCGGTTATACCATCAATGTTGATCGTGGTAAGCCCACAAATTCAGAATTTGTCGCCATGGTTGCGGATAAACTGCGGATGTCGATG
>JARLHW010000145.1 GCA_031292075.1 Desulfosporosinus sp. | reverse complement strand
CATCGACATCCGCAGTTTATCCGCAACCATGGCGACAAATTCTGAATTTGTGGGCTTACCACGATCAACATTGATGGTATAACCGAAAAAACGATTCATAAAATCCACATTACCACGATCCCAAGCCAATTCAATAGCATGTCGAATTGCACGTTCGACACGACTTGGGGTGGTTTGATATTTGGCTGCGATCATAGGATAAAGTTCTTTAGTTACGGCTCCAAGCAACGATACATTAAGAACCACGCTAACTATAGCATCCCGTAAATATTGGTACCCTTTCACATGGGCTGGCACCCCCATTTGATGGATCATGCGCGTAACTTCAACTTCAAGATTTTTAGACGTCGGTGGCAAGATTCCACTTGAGAACTGTGAATTCGGCGACATATTTCCGTTGGTCCCCGCATTTGCCATCTGAACACCAATCGATGTTTCCGAAAAATCATCTTGTAATTGGCGAATACGTTTACCTAACGTCTCCAAATCGAAAGGCTTTAGTATGTAATAATTCGCTCCAAGGTTTACGGCACGTTGGGTCATCGATTCCTGTCCGAACGCAGTTAAGATAATAATCTTAGGTCTTTGGGCTACGTATTGAAGTTTTTCGAGGACACCCAAACCATCCAGATGGGGCATAATGATATCTAAAAGCACAACATGAGGTTCTTCCCGTGAAATTAATTCCAGAGCCTCATTCCCATGATATGCTACCCCAACAAGGCTCATATCTTCTTGCCGTTCAATAAATTCTTTGACTATCTCGACAAATTCCCGGTTGTCATCTGCTAATAAGACTCGTATAGGCCTTTGCATTTCCCAGGATCCTCCTCATATAAGCACGTATTAGATTTATAATTTCGACAATAGTTTTCTATACTCCTGCTTTTAAATATAGAAAATTGCTAATTTATAAAAAGAAAGAGCAGCTTTTTTTCAAAAGCTACTCTCTGTGCTAAAAAATATTTTAGGCCGCTTGTTTTTTTTCGAGTGGATCTCCCTCGTTAATCATGTTTTGTATAAATACACCGTAACCCCGCTGGCTGTCATTCACAAAAACATGAGTTACTGCCCCAATGATTTTACCATCTTGAACAATTGGACTTCCACTCATACCTTGAATAATACCACCCGTAGCTTCTAATAGCCTTGGATCCGTGACACGCACAATCATATTCTTGCTATCGGTACGATTATGCATTACTCGATCAATATTAATAGAAAACTCCTCAATCTTTTCTCCATGAATCACCGTATAAATCAAGGCAGGACCGACTTTAACCTCGGATTCCCAGCCAACCGATATTGCTTCTTTGAAATAGGGGTTCACGATTTGACCACTCATAATACCGAAAATTCCAGTCATAGTATTTTTTTCAATTGTTCCACTAAAGGCTGAATTAGCAACAAATGAACCAAGTTTTTCGCCAGGATGTCCACGTTTCCCCTTTTCAATAGCATAAATTGATGAAGCAATGATTTTCCCTTTTGAAACCTCAATTTTCTGATTTGTGTCCGCATCAGTGATCACATGTCCAAGGGCACCGTATAGCTTTGAAACGGGGTCTACAAATGAAAGAGTTCCAACACCAGCTGCTTCATCTCGCACAAATAAACCCATACGATACCTGCCTGTCTCCACACAAAAAACCGGTTTAATTATTTTTTCCAGAATCTGATCTTGATGCTTGAACAAAACATTCACGTTTCCTTTTTGTTCTCCAGCTAGATGAACTGCGTTTGAAACATCTTGATCTGTGCGAACTTCTTGATTGTCAATTTTTAAAAGAATATCTCCGACTTCGATTCCAGCTTCCTTGGCAGGAAATATTTTTCTGCCACTTTTGTCCACGACAGGAGCCTGTCCAACTACCATTACCCCCTTTGTCTGCAAAGTAACTCCAATAGATTGTCCACCTGGTATTAATTTCATCGGAGTCATCACTTCTACCTCACCGGATCTAATAGGAAAAATCCCAAAAAGCTTGTAAGAGATTTCAAATCTCTCCGACTTTGCTGGCTGAGACATTCCCGATGAGACAGAAACGATTTGATTTAATGGAACTTTTTCCATTTTGATAATTCGGGACCAAATCCCATGAAGTTGTGGTGCCACTTGACTAACTTGGGTATACTCTGGCAAGTCTACCAATTGTTGAAAGATAAGATTCATACTTAGGAAGGTGCAGAACAAGAGACTGATAATAACTAAAACGCTCTTTTTTTTCACTCTCTTATCCCTCCAACTCTATTCTCTCCATCTTTCTTCCCTTTTCCCCGGATTTTAGAGCGTTCCAAAAGTTGAAGTGAATTCTAAGTTAAATTATCCAAATCTCTTGTGTTCCATCCTGTAAAATCTGTGCCAAATTTTCAAGATCATTGGCAATTGAGATAAAAAAAAGACTGCATAATTAATATATGCAGTCTTAAACCAATGAAAATCAACAAAACTGGTTCAATATGTAAAATTATTGGATTAAATTACTATCTATTATCAATAATCTATTAGTTGTTTATTAACTTAGATCGTTCCCAAAGATCTTGGGCATGTTTGAGTGTAACCTCTATTTCGCCGCCCCCTAGCATTCGGGCAAGTTCCTCAATACGCTTAGACTCTGATAATAATTCGACCTGCGTCCGTGTCCGCTCACCATCCACTTCTTTAACAATGCCATAATGAGCCTCGGCGAAGGCGGCTACTTGCGCTGCATGAGTGATACAAAAAACTTGTTTATCCTGGGCAATTTTGGCCAGTTTTTCACCAACTTTATGAATCGTCCTACCGCCGACCCCGCTGTCTACCTCATCAAAAATAAACGTTCCAACGGGCTCAACTTTTGCCAATAAACTTTTCAAAGCCAACATTAGACGAGACATCTCTCCTCCGGAAGCGACTTTCGCCAAAGGTTTCGGGGGTTCTCCGAGATTGGCTGAGAAATAAAACTCGACGGTCTCCGCTCCACCGGTTGTTGGCTCCGGATTTGGCGTGAACCTAACTTCAAACCGACTTCTCTCTAAGCTCAGGTCAGCGAGTTCATACGCAAGTCCTTTCTCAATTCGTTCCGCATTGTCAAGTCGTTTCTGGCTGAGCAGCTCCGCAGCTGTTTCATAGGCTTGGCGTGTCGTTTTCTTCTCTTGATGTATTGTTTCAAATTGCTCCTGAACATGAGTGATTTGATCTAACTCTTGAAGCATTCCTGTTCGTTTTGCCAAGACTTCTTCCACGCTTGCCCCATACTTTCGGAGCCTATTTAATTGAATAAGCCGTTCCTCTATTTTGTCAAGCCTTCCCGGTTCAAACTCAAAGTTATCCTTATAGACCCTAACTTGATCCGCCATATCCTCCACCGCATAATAAATGGATTCAAATTGCTCGACAACATTGAAGGCTTCATCCAGTCGGGCAAGTTCTTGAAGAGCCTTACGCGTTTGTCCTAAGAGATCAAAGACCGCTAACTTGCCCGCTGAGCCCTCATATAGGGCATTGTACGCTTCAGATATCAAACTGGTAATGCGTTCCGCATTACTCAAACGTTTCTTTTCCTGCGTGAGTTCTCCCTCTTCTCCAAGAACAGGATTAACCAGCTCGATCTCCTCAATTTGATAACGGAGAATTTCTTCACGTTTTTGCCGTTCTTCCTCTGATATAGACAACTCCCGTTCTTTACGAATAATCGCTTGATAAGCTTTTGCGGCTTGATTCACCACGACGACGTCGTCTTGAAGCCCCCCTAAAGCATCTAAAAGATCTCCGTGAGTTTCGGGACGAAAGAGGGAAAGATGTTCTATTTGTCCGTGAATATCCACAAGCCCCACACAGAGTGAACGATAAAGAGTCAGCGGAATTGTACGCCCTTGAACACGGCAGATGTTTTTTCCTGAGGCTTTAATTTCACGATAGAGAAGCAATTGACCTTCTTCAACTGGATAACCTGCCTCCTCAAGCCTTAGCGAAAAATCCGGGGCAAGATCCTCGAAGATTCCTTCTATCCGTGCCTGAACTTCCCCGTGTCGAATAAGATCTGCACTGGCTCGTCCACCCAAGAGAACCCCCAATGCGTCAATTAACATTGATTTCCCTGCGCCAGTTTCTCCAGTAAACACCGTCAACCCACAATCAAAATGCAGACGTACCGTTTCCATCAGACCAAAATTCTCCACGTTCAGCTCTGCGAGCATAATCTGCCTCCTATCCCAGCAAGTTCGTAAGCCGTTGTAAAACTAGGGGAACAACCTCTTTCGGTTTAATGACCAGAAGAATCGTGTCATCCCCTGCTACCGTGCCGATAACCTCTTCCCAATTGCTATTGTCCATGACAGCCGCTAAGGCATGTGCATTTCCCGGGATCGTTCGAATAACGATCAGGTTTTCCGAATCATTGATGGAAACTACGGTTTCGCGCAGCGACCGTTTGAGGCGATCTTGCAGGTTAGAGGGATGAACTTCGGTCGGAATAGCATAGCGATAATCGTCATCCGCACTCGGGATTTTGATCAGTCCCATTTCTTTAATATCCCTAGAGACGGTGGCCTGAGTGACATCAAAGCCAGCTAGGTGTAATTTATCGGCAAGCTCTTCCTGAGTACGAATGATCTGCTTAGTGATAATTTCTTGTACCTTCATTTGGCGACGAGCTTTCATAGACACACCTCCTTTTGCGAGGTTCGAGGTTCGAATATTGAAGCTAACGCTTCCGCATTAGCGCACCCAATTCGTGCCTCGCGCTTCGCGTTTTATTCATGCCAACGATCCCTTAATTTTTCTCGGACTACTTGGGGGAAACTTCGGCTTCCCAAACGAATCAGCTGTGCCTTAATCGGCGCAATCTTAATGGTTACGGTTTCTCCGGAGCGGATTTTGATACTATGCCGTCCATCGAAGGTCACTAGGCATTGCTCACCACTAGCCAAAATAATTTCAATTAGTTCCTGATCCGAGACGACCATTGGACGAGCAGACAGGGTATGCGCGGCCAATGGGGTCAGTAAAATCGCCTGGACATTAGGACTGATGATCGGACCGCCTGCCGAAAGGGAATAGGCGGTAGAGCCGGTTGGGGTCGCCACGATCAAACCGTCGGCCGGATAGCTGACCGAGGGTTCTCCCGACAGATTGGCTTGGAGTGTAATGATTCCATCCGTGCATGCCCTTGAAAACACAACATCATTTAAGACGAACTTGGAAAGTTCATCGGTCCCTTCCTGGTGAACAATCGCCTTCAACATTATGCGCTCTTGAATTTGAAATTCCTGACGCAGAATCTTTGCTAAGGCGCCAAAAACGTCTTCCCGCTCTATTTCACATAAAAACCCTAATCGGCCAAGATTGACACCTAACACAGGAATCCCAAACGGTGCCCCTTCACGAGCTGCTTGAAGTAACGTGCCATCGCCACCCAAGGAAATGAGAAATTGTGCTTTGCGCTCTACAATATCTAACCACTCTGTTGAAACGTCCCACCCGCGAGCTTCACACCAGTCTTGAATTTGGAGGGCCAACGTCTGGGCTTCCGGTTTACTCTTATTGATCCATAAACCAACGACTCTTTCCATCCGTCACTCCGTCTCTTTCTGAGCGTTCTTAACTACGCGTTCCAGCTCAAAATGCCAGTCTATGCCTGAATCGGGTTGTAACCCCAGCCATGCAAGATATTCGATATTGCCTTCCGGTCCGCGAATCGGCGAATAGTCCAAACCTAAAACCTGAAAGCCGACTTTCTCTGCCTGACTAAGAACGGTCTCCAGAACCTGTTTATGTACTAATACATCTTTTACAACACCTTTTTTTCCAACATGCTCTCGTCCAGCCTCAAATTGGGGCTTAATTAAAGATAACACATGCCCATCATCTTTCAGGATGGCTAGCATGGCTGAGAATATTTTCGTAATCGAGATAAATGCCACATCCGAAACCACCCAATCGACCTTTTCCGGAAGAGAGTCTTCATTAAGATAGCGAGCATTTACTCGTTCCATCGAGACAACACGAGGATCTGTCCGGAGTTTCCAATCCAGCTGTCCATACCCAACATCTACTGCATAAACTCGCTTCGCGCCATTTTGCAAGACACAATCTGTAAAGCCCCCGGTCGAAGACCCTATGTCTGCAACCACCGAATCTTTAAAGACGAGCGCAAAGGTTGTCACGGCTTTGGCTAGTTTTAGGCCACCACGTGAAACAAACGGCAGGGTTTCACCTTTCAGCTCGATTAAAATGTCTTCGGGGAACTCCGTGCCAGGCTTATCCACGCGCAACCCACCGACAAATACAATTCCTGACATAAGCGTTGCCTTAGCTTTTTCACGACTGGATGTTAACCCTTTTTTAACCATCAAAATATCAATACGTTCTTTCCCTTTTGCCACAGTATCCCTTCCTTTGCCCATGATTCACCCTTCTCTAGGATTGTGCAATGCGGCGAATCAATTGCAAGCGCTCTGCTGCTTGCACTATCCCTTTAACGGATAAGCCATGGGCAATATGAAGTTGAGAAATCGTTCCTTGGTCCACGAATCCAGTATAGCCTAGCCGTTCAAACGCTACCCCTTCTATGCCTTCCTCTTCAAGGAGTTCGAGAATGGCGCTTCCCAAGCCCCCCTTGAGGACATGGTCTTCAATCGTGATAAAATGTTTGGTTAAGCGAGCGTAATGGGAAAGGAGTTCGCGATCAAGCGGATTAATAAAACGCAAATTAATAACTGCGGCCTCCACGCCGCTGTGACGTAATTCCTGAGCAGCCAGAAGGCAAGTATGTACCATGGATCCGGCGGCAATCAACGTCAAATCCCTGCCGTCGCGCAAAACTTCTGCTTTGCCAATGGGGATTTCTTTAAACGTTTCATCGAGCTTCACGCCTTGACCAGCTGACCTTGGATAACGAACCGCCACCGGTCCATTTTGTTGTAAGGCCGTAAAGAGCATATGGCGTAATTCGTTTTCATCTTTAGGAGCCATAAAAATTAAATTGGGAATGATCCGAAAAAAGGAAATGTCAAATACCCCGTGATGCGTTGGCCCATCATCTCCCACGACTCCGGCACGATCAATTGCTAAAACAACATTGGCCTGCTGTAAACAGACATCATGCAACACTTGGTCATAGGCGCGCTGATAAAAGGTGGAATAGATTGCAACTACGGGTTTCAATCCCCCAAACGCCAACCCTGCTGCAAACGTTACCGCGTGTTGCTCTGCAATTCCGACGTCATAAAAACGGTCTGGGAATTGACTTGCAAAGACACTTAGACCCGTCCCACTCGGCATAGCCGCACTGATTGCCACGATCTTCGGGTCTTTATTGGCAAGAGTGCAGAGAGTTTCCCCAAAGACCGCAGTATAGGTCGGTGGCGCTGATTTCTCGGTGACCTTTCCTGTAGCCGGGTCGAACGGACCAACTCCATGAAAGACGCCTGGATTTTCCTCGGCAGGTTTATAACCTTTCCCCTTACGAGTCACAACATGGACGAGCACCGGTCCTTTTTTTTGCTTCGCCTGCTCTAGGACTTGTTCTATCAAAGACTGATCATGCCCATCAATTGGACCTAAATATGTGAACCCCAATTCCTCAAAGATTAGGCCCGGAACTAGCAAATATTTCAAACTATCTTTGGCTTTGGCAACCACCTTAACAACCTTGGAGCCAATACCTGGAATCCGTTTTAAAAGATCCTCAATATCATCTTTACGCTTATCATACAAGGGGTCTGTCCTCAAGCGATTGAGATAGGAAGACATGGCCCCTACATTAGGAGAAATAGACATTTCGTTATCATTCAAGACCACAATCATATTAGTTTCACTGTGCCCTGCATGGTTTAAAGCTTCAAAGGCCATGCCGCCCGTCATTGCCCCATCTCCGATCACCGCCACGACATGGTGACCCTCCCGAAGGGTATCTCGGGCTTTAGCAAATCCTACCGCTGCAGAAATGGAGGTACTGGAATGGCCGGTTTCAAAGCAATCGTGGGCACTCTCTGCTCTTTTCGGAAAACCGGACAGTCCGTGGCATTGGCGAATCGTTTTAAAGCGGTCTAAGCGGCTGGTCAGGAGTTTATGCACATAGGTCTGATGTCCCACATCCCAAATAATCTTGTCGCGAGGGCTGTCAAACTTCCGATGTAAAGCCAAGGTGAGTTCCACAACTCCGAGGTTCGAAGCTAAATGTCCACCATTTTTGGAGACCACGTCAATCATTTCTTGCCGAATCTCTTGCGCCAATAGTTTAAGTTCAGTTGAGTCTAGACTGCGCAAGTCCATTGGCTCATGTATTTCTTCGAGAAGTCCCATTTTTCTTGCCCCCTCGTTTTTTTGGTCCAGTTAGGTCCCAACCCGTAATTTGTTCAACAGCAGCAAGGGCGCTCCCGACCCAGGCAATGATTTTATTGGCATCCTGTATGGCAAAGGATTTTCCCACGGCTTTGCCTGTAATGGTTATGGAGGCTACCAAAGCCAACATCAATGTTGACAACCAGATTTCTTTCGTTCCGAATGTCGGGTATAGACGGATAATATCGATGACGATCGCAGCTGCCATCACTCCGCTCAAAGTCCCCGTAACATCTCCGACAACGTCATTGGCCAGATTGGCAACCAAATCCGCATGACGTACGAGATATACAGCTTGGCGGGCACCCTTGACACGGTTTGCCGCCTTGGCATGATGCGGCGCTTCATTGGCTGCCGTAGCCGCAATTCCGATCACGTCAAAGACAATATGAACCCCGATCACCATTAAGAGAAATAACGCAGCCACCCATAATGATGACGTCCGACGCAGCAATAGTTCGGAACTGATTCCAACGATGGCTGCAATGACAAAACTACCAATAAAGACAATCACAAGATGTTTCCAGCTTTTACGTTTGCTCACTGCCACTGGAATAAATTCCCTCCCCGACCCAATACCTTATACCCACAGCCCTACAATGATCCCTACAATCACGCCACCAAAGACCTCAAACGGTGTATGTCCTATCAGTTCCTTCAAGCGATCATAGGCAAGATCAGATCCCAGGGATAAGCGTTCAACTAACTGATTGAGGACTTCTGCTTGTTTTCCAGCAGCTCGTCGAACTCCTGCCGCATCATACAATACCACCATACCGTATACGGCAGACACAGCAAAAATGGGAGAGTCCCAACCATAGTACTTCCCAATTCCTAAAGCCAAAGCACTTACCGTCGCGGAATGGGAACTTGGAAAACCGCCTGAACTAAATATAAGCTGAAAATTCAGTTTTTTCAATAAAAGCAGGCTTACTATGATTTTTAGCAATTGAGCTATGAACCAAGCTGTCACAGCTGAAATAAGAATTGTATTGTGAAATATTCCCGGAATTATCGGCATGATAACGACCTCTTTCAATGCTGGCGTTGTTCTATGTAGGAGGCTAGCTCACTAAGAAAGATCGCGCCTTCGTCAAAGAGCTTCAAAGCAGATTGGGCTTTGAGAATTTGAGCATGCATCTGGCTTCCTGCGCCCTCTAACCCTAACAACGAAACGTAGGTCGCCTTACGCTGGCGTATATCGCTCCCAGCCGGTTTACCGAGGGTTTCACTGTCACCTACCACATCCAAAATATCATCTTTAATCTGAAATGCTAATCCCAGCGCCTGAGCATAATCGGTCAAAGCCTTAATCTGCTCCTCCGTGCCGCCTGCTAAAATCCCACCCAGTCGGGCGGAAACAGTCAGTAAGGCACCTGTTTTAGCCTTGTGGATCTCTTCAATTTCGTTCAAAGTAAGCGTTTTACCTTCACCAGCCAGATCGGCAACTTGCCCTCCAACCATACCGACTTTTCCCGCAGCCACCGCAACCTCATGAATAATGCGCAGCTGTCTTTCAGGCTGACCGAGTCCTGAATCGGCAAGAAATTCGAAGGCATAAGTTAATAAAGCATCTCCAGCCAAAATTGCGTGGGCCTCCCCAAATACCTTATGATTAGATAATCTTCCCCTACGATAGTCGTCATTATCCATAGCTGGTAAATCATCATGGATTAATGAATAAGTATGAATAAGTTCCAACGAAACCGCAGCAGGTAAAATAGCTTCTGGGTTTCCACCCACAGCTTCTGCAGAGGCCAGAGCTAAAACTGGCCGAATACGCTTACCTCCCCCAATCAGGGAATAAGACATACTTTGATTTAAGATATCCTTGTCCCACGGCAATTGCGCGAGGAACTGTTCAATCATTGTAAGATAGCGTTGAAAGGTTGTCTGGAACACTATTTACGTTCATCCTTCCACTATAAAACTTGCCGGTTTAATCTGCAACTGTCCGTCCGGGCCTTCAAGCAGAATCTCCATCTGCTTTTCAGCTTGATTCAGCACGTTGGAACAGTACTGAACAAGACCAACGCCCTCCTTAAATAGGTCTAAGGCTTTTTCTAGCGGCAGGTCTTTTTGCTCAAGCGTTTTAACGATCGTTTCTAATTGCTGAAGACCAGTTTCCAACGAAACAGTTTCTGTTTCCGGTCCATCTATTGTACTTTGTGATGCTTCAACAAAAAGGTTTTCGGTCCATATTTCGTCGCCCATCGATTAATACCTCTTCTCTAACACTTGACAGCGTAAGCTTCCCTCTCCCAGACGAAGCTGAACTTGTTCATCAAGCCTGACCTGGCTCGCGGAGCGCAGAAGAGTTCCTTCTGCATCGTAAGCTAACGAGTATCCTCGACCCAGAATAGCCAATGGACTTAACAAATCCAACTTAGCAGTTAATAGGTTTAGTATACCATTTTTATCGATTACAAATCTAGTCATGCCCTCCTGAAGGCGAATTTGTAGGTTATCTAGGCGTTGACGATTCTGATCAATACGCCAGAAAGGATCTTTAAGTGGCCCTTTATGCGCAATCCCGGCCAAGCTTTGACGCTTTCGCTCGATAAGCGTCCTCATAGCCCCTTGTAACCCCATACGTAGGTGGTCCACTTGAAACTGCAAATCCAGTAAGACAGGCACAGCCAGTTCAGCGGCCGCTGAAGGGGTCGGTGCACGCAGATCGGCAACATAGTCTGAGATCGTCACATCCGTTTCATGCCCCACTGCAGAAATGATTGGAATAACGGAGGCTGCGATTGCCCGGGCCACCACTTCTGTATTAAAGGCCCATAACTCTTCCAGAGACCCTCCACCACGGCCGACAATCATCACGTCGACAGCCCCGTAACGATTAAGGCGAGCGATCGCCTGAGCCACTTCCCGTGGTGCTGCTTCTCCCTGGACTGCAGCCGGCGCTAGGACCCAAGACATACCCGGATGACGACGCGCCATGATGTTAATGATATCACGAATCGCCGCTCCGGTTGGACTTGTAACAATTCCAATACATCTCGGAAAACGGGGGATCTTTTTTTTGCGTATTGGATCAAACAATCCTTCCTCAGCAAGCTTCTTTTTCAGTTGCTCAAAAGCCAAATAGAGTTGACCGAGTCCACTCGGTTCCATTTCTTCTGCATAGAATTGAATCGTTCCCTCCCGCTCATACATTCGAACATTTCCCCGAATCATGACCTTTAACCCATCTGTCGGGACAAAGCGCACGCGTTCAGAGCGGCTTTTAAACATAACACTCCTGAGACTGGAAGACTCATCTTTCAGGGTAAAATACCAGTGCCCGGAAGCACGGTGGTTCTTAAAGTTCGAGAGTTCACCACTGATCCAACAGCTTTGTAAATCCGTTCGCTCCTGCAGGATTTGGCCGATTTGGCCTACAAGTTCAGATACCGTCCATATTTTCGGCACAAATTTCACCTCAAAGCCTATCATAACAAAAAACCGGAGGTAAGGAAAATAATTCCTCACCTCCGGTTCGATATTCGTTGTTCACAAAATTTATAGTCTGCTTTGCACAACCGCCATTGTCTCCGCACAAATGATAGCCGCTTGTTCGAATAGTCTTGCTCGTTCGGCTACAACTTTCTCTTTATATCCCTCGTCTTTGATCTGAGGAAGATTGATATCCACGCTCAGCATCGCTGATTTCAGCGCACTCTCTGCCAAATAAGCTGCCACACCGGCATCACTGATTGCTCCGGTGTTCCCGATCGGAGCAAGCTTCTGCGCTAATTGCAGGATCTTGAAACAATTTTGGGCAATTCCAAGCGGAGTATCCGTTGCTGAGATTAAGACCTCTTGCAGTTTTCCAGTACGCACGGATTTTTCCTCATCGGTACCTTTAGGTAATTTTAAGGCTGCCATAAAGTGCGAGAATTCGTCAATATCCTGACTCAATCCGACTTTTAAGTCGTTCAATACGGTTTCTGCTTGGGTCAAGATCTCTTTCACTTGGGGTTCTACATCTTTATATTTTTCCTTACCAATCGTGAGATTAGCAACCATACAAGTCATCGCAGCTGCTAGTCCTCCAACATAAGCGGAAACACTGCCCCCGCCCGGTGTCGGAGCAGAGCTGGCAGAGACCGTCAAAAATTCTTCCGTCGTCCATTCCCATACCTTATTCATATCCATTAGAGCTTTCCCCCTTGGAGAACAATTCCCTTCAGAACATTTCGCATAATCAAAGCGGTCGTCAATGAACCAACCCCACCCGGTACCGGGGAAATTAACGCGGCCACTTCTTGGACAGCTTCAAAATCCACGTCTCCGCAAATTCCCCCCGGAATTTCGTTGATCCCAGCATCGACAACAATCACACCCGGTTTGACCATATCTTTTTTAATCATCTTAGCGCGACCCACGGCTGCAATCAAAATATCGGCCTGACGAGTGAACGCCCCTAAGTCTGGGGTTTTGGAGTGACAAATCGTCACGGTGGCATTATGTTTCAAGATGAGAAAAACAAGGGGTTTGCCCACGGTTTCTCCACGGCCGACAATAACGACATGTTTTCCCGCAATCTCGACACCAGAACGTAAAAGCAACTCAATACAGCTTTGCGGGGTGGCCGGGAAAAGCCCGTCTTCGCCACTTAAAATATAGCCACGATTAATGGGATGAACTCCATCGACGTCCTTTTGTGGGAGTACCGCAGCCATGATTTTCTCTTTCGAAAGCCCTTTCGGAAGAGGAAGTTCAATCATAATTCCATGAACGGCCTGATCCTGATTTAAGCTATCAATCCGATCTAAAACAGCGGCTTCTTTTGAATCTGCCGGCATCACGAAAAGTTCGAAGGCCATACCCATGCCCTCGGCTACTTTTTGTTTTGACCGTGCATAGACTACCGAAGCCGGATCATCTCCAACTAAAATTACCGCAAGTTTAGGCTGCACCCCTTTTTCTTTCCACTGAGCGATTTCCTGAGTAACTTCTTCCTTAAGAATCTTTGACACCGCTTTACCATCTAATAGTTGAGCCAATTGAAACACTCCTTTCAATAATACCGATCTAATTATGTAAGTTGCCAGCAACCCTACACCAAGATCTATCAAATTTACTAGTCCATATTATTGTTCGAGATGGTTAGGCGTTTTCCTTCTCAGATTATAGAAAATAAATAGAAAAGTAAGAAAATTGCATATAGGGAGGAAGTTTCTTAGCATCCTACGCCGGTAGGTATTCCTTTAGGGATCACGGCTTCGGCGATACTCTCCACTGGAGACTATCGTGATCGACACGCTGCATTGCTATTCGCTTGACGATATGGCTAAAACTCAAAACCTCTGGGCTTTCTGGTCGAATGCTGTGCCATCCTTGGCGCATTCGACACTAGGAACATCCTGTTCCGTCGCATGTGCGCCGCTCATTGCCATCCTTGGCACCGCGGCATCAGTCCATCCATGGACAAGTCCCGTTGAGTTTCTTCACGCCTTATCGTCTGCGTTCATTGACGCAATTCCGCTAATGTGCTCTCTAAGCTAAGAAACTTCCTCTGGGCTTGGGTCGACGAGGTTGGTACGACGAGGTGTGCAAGTGTGTGCAAGTAGGGACGGTTCTTGCTTGCATTTCTTGCCTCCAATTATCAAGAAAACGCCAAAACAAAGTTTTAGCGTTTCTTTAAATCGTTTTAACCTGACCAGCTAGGAGACTTCGACCCACAATGACCTAGACCTATTTTTGCTCTACTTTCGAAACACTATCAACGACCCGGTCAAGAATTCCATTCACGAACTTTGCCGATTCTTCTCCTCCAAAACGCTTTGCTAGTTCGATCGCTTCGTTGAGACTCACTCGACCTGGAATATCAGGTCGAAAGAGGATCTCATAGGTAGCCAAGCGCATTACGTTCCGATCCACATTCGCCATACGACTAATGTTCCAATCCTGAGCATAGGACGCAATCTTTTGATCAATTTCATCCTGATGGGCTATTGTCCCATCAACTAGTTCTTGAACGAAGGGTATACTGGCTTCGGGGACTAAAAATTCCGTGGTCCAGAGTTGAACAGCTTCCGCAGTAATTATCGGTTCTTTCGTTATGTCCCTTTGGAAAAGCACTTGTAAGGCTGTTTCACGGGCTAATCTTCGACTCAAATGAAATTCCTCCCAAGGCACATTCAAGCAAATAACCAGTCAGTATGACAGTCTATTTCGTGTCATACTGCGTCGGCATGTTCACCTAATAGCCCCGCTATGAGGTGAACATACCTCCTTGTCTGACGCAAAATATCCAAGGCATCTTTGACTTGTTATTTCCTTTCATATGCCTAGTATTTGCTTAAAATTCTTTCTAACCAAGCGGTAATATTCTCATGATCATCTTGACTCTTTCCTAAGACGAACCCCAAGACTACAAACAAGAATAAAACCAGTGTCCGCCAAAAACCAAGAGTCACCATCAGTAAACCCAAGAAAAACCCGACGGCTGTTCCAATTAGTTTGCCCGGATGATTGCCTATGGCCCAAACCAAAAACCGTGAAATATTCTCTTCAATTTTTGACCAAAACCCATTCATCGGACGCGTGCCGAACGGGTCTTTTCCAGACTTCGCACGAGCACTTTCACCTCTGTCACAAGAATTCCTGTATAAAGTTCGACGTCCTGTTTGACCTTTGCTTGAAGTTCTGCCGACATTTGAGGGATGAGAACATCCTGCTCAAATTGACAAGAAACCATAATCTGAAGCCCGGATTCACGCTCTCTTAGGCTTGATTGAACCTGAAGTACACCGGTCAATACTTTTGCGCTGCGAGCAATAATTTCCTGCAAAGCATCCTGAGAAATCCGGACTTCGCCCCCTTTGGAAGACGTTAGAAACGCACGGTCCATTCTTTCTCGTGGTCGCACAAATAAAAGCAAACCCAACAAAAGCAATAGTACAGCCACAAAAACACTTTCCCAAGGGTTGATTTTTAACCACTCAGTTCCTTGAACAATCAAGAGATAAGGAAGCCCCCACCCTGTGGCCATAGCTAATAAGCACAGAGCCCCAAAGATTAAAAGGCATCCTAATACGTAGGCAACCATCTTCGTCCCCTCTTTCAGAAACCCCCCCTGGCATTTCCAGGGGGGGCCAACTCTACTTCAGACGGAAGTCTTCCTCTTTAGTTTCCGGTAAAGGTTTAAAATTCACCCCTTGTACATGAATATTTGCTTCTACGACCTTAAGCCCAGTCATGCTTTCAATGGCTCCCTTTACCGATTCCTGTACCTTTAAGGCTACTCCAGGAATTGAAGCACCATACTCCACCACAATAAAGAGGTCTACGGCAACTTCATGTTCGCCGACTTCAACCTTAACCCCTTTAGACAGGTTTCTATTTCTTCCTAACATGTGGGCAAGATCTCCCACGAGCCCACCGCTCATGCCGGTTACACCCTCCACTTCTGAAGCAGCTAAGCCAGCAATAACTTCTACAACTTCATCAGCAATTCGAATAGAACCGAGGGAATTTTCCATTCCCAAGCTTTCCATATCTTCACCCCCTATCGATGTTCGTGGTTCGATGTTCGTGGTTCAAATATCAAAGATCGAACATCGCATCAGGCACTCTTGAGATTCGATGTTCGTAGTTCGTGGTTCGATATCGAAGATTGAATATCAAAGATCGAACGTCAAACTCACGTTACACATAATTACATGGATAAGTTAAGTTAAGCTAAACATCAGATGGAGTTTAAAACTCCATCTGATGTAGGGTTCCTTTATCCAAGCATTGTTGTTATTATAACAAATCAAGGCTGATCTGGCAAAGGCTACTATTGCCTAATTCGTTAACCCTAAGTTCGAACCACGAATATCGAATATCGAACCACGAGTTTATTCCCCTAAAATTCGTCGCTGAATAAAATTCGTGTACACTTCTCCACGGCGGTAGAAAGCATTATCCAATACTTTCAGATGGAATGGGATCGTCGTGTAAATTCCTTCGATGACAAATTCCTCAAGGGCTCGCTTCATTCGGGCAATAGCTTCTTGCCTAGTTGCGCCCCAGACAATCAATTTTCCAATCATAGAATCGTAGTAAGGTGGAACTGTATATCCCTGATAGGCTGCACTGTCAACTCGTACTCCCGGACCACCTGGAACATGGTAGATTTTGATTGTTCCCGGGGAAGGCATAAAGTTCTTATCTGGATTTTCGGCGTTGATTCGGCACTCGATTGCCCAACCACTTATTTGAATATCCCTTTGGGTAAAGCCCAGCAGTTCACCCGCTGCTAAGCGAATTTGTTCTTTGACTAAATCAAGTCCCGTTACCAGCTCGGTGACCGGATGCTCAACCTGTATTCTGGTATTCATTTCAATAAAATAAAAATTTCCGTGGCGATCCAACAAAAACTCGATCGTTCCAGCATTTGAATAGTTGGCTGACTTGGCTGCTTTAACTGCTACCGCACCCATTTTCGCCCTTAACTCAGGTGTTATAGCACTGGAAGGCGCTTCTTCTAAGAGTTTTTGATGACGACGTTGCAAAGAACAATCCCGTTCTCCCAAATGTACCACATTGCCATACTTATCTCCGATAATCTGAAACTCTATGTGTCTTGGTTCTTCAACGTATTTTTCTAGATAAACTTCAGAATTCCCAAAGGCAGCCTGGGCTTCATTTTGAGCTGCTTGAATTGAACTTCTTAGTTCCTTGGAATTTTGGGCAACTCGCATTCCTTTGCCCCCGCCGCCGGCCGATGCTTTAATCAAAACAGGATAGCCAATGTCTTCCGCGATCGCAGCAGCTATTTCCTCGTCTTTAATAATCTCTTTAGAACCGGGCACCACAGGGACTCCGGCTTCAATCATGGTTTTTCGTGCTCTGGCCTTATCTCCCATCGTCTCAATGGCTTGAGGGGATGGTCCGATAAAGGTAATGCCGCACGATTCACAAATCTCAGCAAAACGAGCATTTTCAGATAAAAAGCCGTATCCGGGATGAATTGCATCAACCCCCGTTAATTCAGCGGCACTTATTATATTCGGAATATTGAGATAACTCTTGGCGCTTGCTACTGGTCCAATGCATACTGCTTCGTCCGCAGCCTTTACGTGCAAAGCTTCCCGATCTCCCTCAGAAAAAACAGCGACAGTCTGAATATCAAGTTCACGACATGCCCGAATGACGCGTAAGGCGATTTCTCCACGATTCGCGATCAGGATTTTCTTAAACATGCTATTTTCTCCTTATTTTTGAATAATGAACAACGGTTGACCAAATTCAACAGGTTGCCCATTCTCTACCATAATTTGCACAATTTTACCCTCTACTTCAGATTCAATTTCATTCATCAATTTCATGGCCTCAAGAATGCAAACCGGTTGTCCCACTTTGACCTGCTGCCCTAACTCTACATAAGGAGGTGCATCAGGAGCCGGAGATTGATAAAATGTCCCGACCATTGGAGAAGTAATTGTTTCCGTGTTCTCTAAAAGTACCGGTACCAGCACTTTTGGCGCAACCAAAGGTGCCTCGACAACGAGTGCTGGTTGAACCTCAGGTTGAGCAACAGCTTGGACTGTCATGGGGTGTTGATGCGTGGGGGCCATGACTGGGACCCCTGCAAACACACTTGGCCCCTTGCGGATAGATACTTTTACTCCATCACTTTCGAGATTTAATTCACTAATTTCGGTTTCATCTATAATCTTGATCAATTCTTTAATTTCTTTTAAATTCATTTTTGAATCCTCCTTAGACAACACAGCTGTCCATGCTTTAGACGTTTCCTTAGCTTCCTTAGCTTCTTTGGCTTCCTTAGTTAGCTTGGCTTCCTTAGTTTCCTCTCTTGGGATGACACCTATTTGTCGCCCCTCAAAAAACTTCTTAGCAACTTGGGGAAACAAGGCATAACTCATAACATCTTCTGGGGAACAGGCCAATCCTGCACTTTCTCGTTCAGCTTTAGCTAGGCCGGGTTCAAGTTTGTCAGCCGGGCGTACAGTCATAGGTTCTTCGTCCCCAATGATTTTCTTCTGTATTTCCGGATCTATCGGGGCCGGGGGACGTCCATATAAGCCACGAACATAGGCTTTTACTTCGCCCGGTATTAGTTTATATCTTGCCCCACTCAGGACATTTAATACGGCTTGCGTTCCAACAATTTGACTGGCTGGTGTGACCAAGGGGGGATAACCTAACTCCGCACGGACCTTTGGAATCTCATCTAACACATCATGAATACGATCTAAGGCCTTTTGTTCTTCAAGTTGCGAGACTAGGTTGGAGATCATCCCGCCAGGAACCTGATGTTCAAAAACTCTCATGTCCGTAATCCGGGTTACACCGCGGTCAAATCCACGGCTTTTGCGCAGAGCTTCAAAATATTTCGAGATATGAAATAGATGACGTAGATTCAGGCCCGAATCATACTCCGTTTCTTGAAACGCCCGAACAACCGTTTCGACCGGAGGTTGACTTGCCCCAAAAGCTAAAGGAACACTGGCCGTATCAATAACATCTACTCCTGCTTCTGCTGCCTTCAAATACGCTCCAACGGCCATTCCACCAATATAATGGCTATGCAAATGGATCATAATTCCTAACTCTTTTTTTAGCAACGTAACCAGTTCGAAGGCCTTATACGGAGCGAGCAAGCCGGCCATATCTTTGATACAAATAGAATCAGCGCCGAGCTTCACTAGTGCCGTGGCGGTTTCTAAGTAGTGTTTCGTCGTATGAACCGGGCTAATTGTATAGACAACAGACGCCTGGACATGCGCTCCTGCTGCTTTAGCCGCTTCCATGGGTACGACCATATTTCTAACATCGTTTAACGCATCAAAAATACGGATAATATCGATCCCATTTTTTACACTCAGCGATACAAATTCCCGCACAACATCATCCGGGTAGTGCGTATATCCCACTAAGGACTGACCTCTTAGCAACATTTGCAGTGGTGTTTTTTTGACATGGCTCTTGATCACCCGCAACCGCTCCCAAGGGTCCTCCCCTAAGAAACGTAAACAGACATCAAAGGTGGCTCCTCCCCATACTTCCAGCGAGAAATATCCAGCCTCATCCAAGTCCGATAGGATTGGCAGCATATCCTCAGTACGCATCCGAGTGGCCCAAAGGCTCTGATGAGCATCCCTCAAGGTGGTATCCGTAATCTTGACTGGTTTCACTGCCATTACCCCTCTCTAGTGTTCTCCCCATCTTCGAGAATTCCTGCAATAAATGTTTTTTTCATTTGTCTTCCACTCTGGAGAGACAAGAGTAGCCTTAAATATATAGTAACATTATATGGGGCAGCGATACCTTTATCAACGCGCTGAGCGTAAGTATACAGTATTCCATGATAAATTTAGAAAGCTGTTACACTATTCGAGTGCAACAGCCTCATGTTTATGTGAAGCCTTATATTTCTGAGGAATTAACAATTCCATTAGCTTAGATGTTTACGAACTGTCCGCAGGAGTACCTCCGGTCGAAAGGGTTTAACGACAAAATCAACTGCCCCTCGCTTTAAGGCGTCTTGTACCATACTTTCATGGGCAACTGCACTACACATAATCACCTTTGCCAAGGGATCAATTAGCAATATTTCCACAAGCGCCGCCACTCCATCCAGTTCAGGCATCGAAATATCCATTAAAGTCAGGTCTGGTTTATTCGATCGATAACATTCTACGGCTTGCCGACCATCTTCAACCTCCATAACGTCTGATAGTCCCTGGCGCTCCAGAATCTGACAAATCATTAAACGCATGAAGCTTGCATCATCGGCAATAAGAATCTTGCTCATTCTTAGTGTCCTCACCCTTCTATATCGAGGCGAATGCGCGAGGCGCGAGGCACTAAATCCGAACCTCACGCATCACGACCCGTCCATTCAAACCACAGCTAATATATTCATGAATTATAAATTCGCCCCGCTGCCATCGTTTTCCTGCCTAATAACTTAGAACTTTCCAATGTAATGTTGATCTATTTTTTAACGGATATCGTAATTTTATCCTTTCGAACTTTTGTTACTCGGATAACTAGGTCTTGAATCATACTCAATTCGTCCGCTGTTAAGCTAGGGGCATAGACAATCACGGTGACGTTTTCCGGAAAGACATCGGCCACAGCATCCTGAAAGCCTTTAATTTTAAGAAGGTTTTCGACTTCTCCTTCCTTTTGAATTTTCGTACTTAATTCCAGCCATTTTTCCTGGGCTTGCTCTTTAGTCTTGTCTACCGTTGAGTTTAGCAACTCCAGCAGCATCGTTTTCGTTTCTTGACGAAATTGTTCTCGTTTTAAACGATAATTTACGAAATAGTCCTCGCCTGAAACGTCCGGTTTCACAGTTTCAACCTGAAATTGAATTAAAGATTCGTCGGCTACTGTGGCATTAACAGGCAAACTCGGTTGGCCCGAAGAATGGGTAGGGGGAACGTCCGTCATTAACCATATCCCTAATACAGCCAAAATCACCACTAATCCTACAAGTCCTCCCAACCATAGCCGCGATTTTTGCCCAATAAACATAATGATAGGTCGCTGTGAATTTCGATTGAACATTATGATCCACCCATTGGTACAACAGTAATTCTAGCGCTCGGAATATTCAGAAGCGTTTGTACTGCTGTATGAATCCCTTCTCTCACCTTTGGATCTCGCGCCCCCTCAGCAATAACCAACACTCCAGCTATCTCCGGGCGATCCTCCATCACCATGACAGGCTGTGATGAACCATTGGGCATGACCACTTGGTTATTTTCCGTAACCTGCGTTGTTTCCCGAGTTCCTCCGGCTTTATCCGTTTCCTTTGAAGTATTTTTAGTGACATTATCATTACGCGCATACTCATTTTTCAGCCCCGTCGCAAAGCTCACTGAGACTTGCACCTTGCCTACCCCATCCATTAGTAAGATATTGGTTTGCAATTTATTCTCTAATTCTTTTTCCAAAGCACCAATTTTTGTACTTGTAGCTGAGACAGCGGTTAATGGAGACTTCGCCTGCATACTCTGGGTAGGAGTTTCAGACCCTTTTCCCAAATAAATAAAAGACATCCCAACTGCGATGAGCGTTACCAAACCAATTAACATTTTGTCCGATGAAATCAGTTTCATTAATTTCACGAATCAATACCTCCCTCTGAATTGGGTTTTTCCGCTAACTTTCTTGAATGATAATCTTTTCTTTGGACAAGTTCATGAAGGCAGCAATTTTTTCTCGCACCGTTTCAGCTCTCTGAGACAGAGTTTTTGGGCTGAGCGGGGTCTGCCCGATGGTAATAGGTTGAACAGGCTGTATTTCTCCTTTTACCGAGGTCATCGTAACGTTAACCTCCATAATCTTGGGCTGATCAATTACCCCCCCTGTCCCCTCTTCAAACTTAATATCTACGGTGGCGGCCTCGACCCCATTAGTACCCAAGGCAAGCGCTTCGATCTCATGAACCAAGATCTTGCGATATTGCTCCTGGACAGCATCCCGCCCGACTTTAACCCCTTGCCCTTCTGTTGCTATAGCAGGCAAATCCTGAGGTGCTGTGACGGTCCAAGCCGGAATTTCCATTGACAAGGGGGTATGTAAAAACGTTGTAATCGGAGTAAGAACCGCTGAAATCACAAATAAACCCATCACCATTTGGACAAATCCACGCATCGATTTATTAGGCAAAAGCATTTCCAAAAAAGTTGCTAAAAGTAAAATCATCGCCAAATTACGCACCAGAGTTTGTAACGTCTGCACAGCTTCTCCTCCTTAGTGCAACATCACTGAAAAGGTTCCCGTGCCCACGACCACGGCAACAGTCATAAAAAACATAATCCCAACCGACGCGACCGTAACTAAGATACAAATTAGACTTTTTGACATATCCTGCAGGCTGTCCGCCAGAGCCTTTTCGCCGAGTGGCTCGATGAGGGCAGCTGAGACACGGAAAACAAGAATCATGGCCAGAATTTTTACCAAAGGGCCTATACAAATCACAATGATTGCCAACAGAGCAATGATGCCTACCGCATTTTTTAGAAGTAAACCAGACGTGATGACAAGCTCGACGGCATCTTTGAAGAATTTACCTGCGACAGGGACAAGATCCGCAGAATACTTGGCTGTACGAAATACCACGCTATCTGCAACCCCTCCTGTTACCCCCTGTACCGTCATGACTCCGATAAAAACAGTCATAATGACCCCTAAGGAAAGTTTTCCTGCGAATTCAAAAAGTCCGGCTAGCTTACTGAGCTTGAACTGTGCAGAGATATGATTAAAAAGTCTGAGTATCGCTGCAAGAAAGTAGAGTGGTAAGACAACTGATTTGATGATAGTTGCTAATACGGTCAAGCTACCCATGATGAGAGGTTTAAATAAGGCCGCACTGGTCAGATTTCCCATGGAAATCAGTAAGGTCAACATCACTGGAAACAAGGTTTGCATCAACCCAACCATCTGATCAATCGTTCCCGTAGCGACACTCAACGCCTCCCGAAAGGAAGTAAGGGCTATACTTAACAGCACAAGATAAGTCATAACTTGGGCAATTTTTCCGACACTTCCGCCAAAAGCAACCTGAAGCTGCCCCAACACTGCACCAAGTACGGCTAAAATGAGCAACTTGCCTATTAATGGAGCACTGCTTAACACTTCCCGTCCTAGAATCGCCAATAAAGTCTGCCCTAACTTTTCTGGTTGCAGATTTAGTTTTCCGGACCTTAAATCATCAAACATGCTGGTTAAGGAAAAATCAGGCAACGTCTGCTGGACATCGCTATCCAGCTGGTCCAGAAAACCCCGCATTTGGCTCAAATCGATCTGTTGCAAAAGGTCTACCTTTTCCTGAGGTTGAGAGGTAACCTCCTCAGCAAGTGCGGGGGAAGTTGTCCCACTCAGCAGGATGACAAATACCACGAAACTGACAATCACGATGAATCTCCTCAAATACATCACCTCACGGAACGAGTCGTACCAATGACTCTGTTATAGCTACAATAATGGGAATCGCTAAGACGATAACTCCAACTTTCGCAGCAAGCTCAATTTTAGTAGCTAACGCATTTTCCCCCGCATCTCGGCAAATTTGAGCGCCAAACTCAGCAAGATAAGCGACGCCCACAATCTTCAAAACGATGAGTAAGTAATAGGAACTGATGTTAGCCTGATCTGCCAGATTCTGAAGCAAATCGACAATGACTTTAATTTTACTTATAATAAGAATAAAGATCGCTGCGCCAGCAAGAATTGAAAGTTGCAAAGCGATTTCCGGCCGAATCTGTTTTAGAACAACACAAATTACCGTAACAATCAGGGCTAGCCCTACGATTTGCCATATTTCCACGTTTTAGCCCCCTAATAAAGGTTAAAAACACTCTTAACCATGGTGAATAATTCCGCGATAGACTGTACTACAATATAGAGCACCACAATAACGCCTATAATCGTAACTCCCTGGGCCATTTCCTTGCGGCCTATTGAATCCAGTACGGATACTAATACTCCGACCAAAATACCAATTCCTGCGACCGTAATGATAAGATTGAAACTCATTCCCCAGACTCCTCCCCTTGGTTAAATTAAAATGAGCACTCCCGCAATCCCACAGAGGAAACCCAGATAGGACCACATCTTCGCCTGTTTTTCAGACCAGATTCCGGCTTGATCCTTGATTAATGTGAGTTGGTGCTGAACGAGTTCTAATTGTTTGTGTTGCTCTTGACTGTCCGACCGACCTAATCCTTTACCAACGTCGCGAATCACTTGCCAGTCTTGTTGCTGCAAACAAAAATGTTCATTTTGAGTTGAGATTGTTTCTTTCCAAGCCAAGTTTGCCGGTTCTCCCCGTTCCAATCGTTCTTGGAGTTCGGCAAAAAACGTTTGCCAGGGAGGATCTGTACGTTCTTTCACAATACTGAAAGCCTCCGGCAAAGGGGTCACCCCCCAAACGATTTCCGTGTCTAGGAGCGCCAAAGCCATTAAACATGCACGTAATTCCGACGGTCTGCGCCGAATTCGGCTAGCTTTCCACAATCCAAAACTCCCGCAACCGACAATTAGGGCGACACATCCCAATATGAGCATCACAGGAACCTCCCAGTTTTAAGATCATAAACTCCTTCAACCGTTCCCGGTCCACGTTTCCTGCTTAACACGACCAGACGTTCAAACACTCCTTGCGCAAACATTTGAGCTAGGATCGGTCTGTTTCGTGCTTCCTCTAAAGAACTTGCGTGAGCTGTACTAAGAATCCGCACCCCCGTGCGCAAAGCATCCATCAGCGCAGTAACATCGTCGACATGACCGAGCTCATCCATCGCCATAACTTGAGGGGCCATGGAACGCACCATCATGTTCATTCCACTAGCTTTTGGGCAACCATCTAAAACGTCCGTACGGTATCCTAAATTGTAAGTCGGTACTCCTTGCCACATCCCAGCCAATTCCCCACGTTCATCCACGACTCCGACGGTCAGACCTATAAGCCCTATTTGTGGAACCCCATTACTGATTAAACGAATCAGATCCCTTAAGAGAGTTGTTTTACCGGCCCGAGGCGGTGAAATTAAAAGTGTGTGACTGAATGTTCCGTCAGTCCCTAAAAGCAAGGGTAAAATCTTTAAGCCTCGTCCTGGAATATCTCGAGAGATACGAAGATTTAAGGAAGAGATATGCTTCATTGTCTGGATTTTACCGTGTTGAATGACTGCCTCTCCCGTTACCCCGACTCGGTTCCCTCCGGGAAGGATTAGAAAACCCTGTCTAAGGTCCTCTTCAACCGCGTAAACTGAACTATGAGTCATTCGTTCTAGAGCACAGGCAAGATCTTCCCGTTTGACGAAGTAAGCTTTGTTCGGGCTTGTTACTCCCCCTTCACTGTCTAAAAAAAGATCCTTGTCTGCCGTCCGAACCAAGAGTGGCTGATCCACTCGTAAACGTAGTTCTTCAACCTCATAAAAGGCGACGGCCTTAATATTTTCTAAAATTGAACGGACATCTGTGCCAAACCACCTGGCCATATCCGCCCACAAAGCCGTACTCTGATCCGGTCTGAAAAGACTCTCCTTCGTTTGAATGGTCGTAGGCAGAGCTAAATTTTGCTTCAATTTAGGAGCCTGAACAACAGATAGAGTGTAATGTTGCGACACATCATTGTCCCCCCTTGATAGATGGTATGTCCCCTTTATGGGTTTTAGAACGGAAGAAAGCCGGGGACATGACGAAGCATGTACCCGGCTTTCAACGCTATCCTATTTATTTAAGGGCCTGACAAACAACAATTCCATTTCTTCGGAAGAAACCGCCTTACTAAAGAGGAACCCCTGCATTTCATTACACTGCTTGGTCTTGAGAAAAGACCATTGAGAATTTGTTTCTACCCCTTCAGCAATCACTTTCAAACGGAGGTTTTTAGCAAGCTGGATAATAGCCGTAACAACTTCCTCACCATTTTTCCCAGTGCTGATATCCCGAATAAAAGACTGATCGATTTTCAAGGTATCAATCGGCATGCGCCGTAAATAATTAAGCGAAGAAAATCCAGTTCCAAAATCATCGATGGAAATCCGAATACCTAACTCTTTAAAAACGTTCAGCATTTCAACCGAAGCTTCGCCGTTTTGCATGGCAATGCTTTCCGTAATTTCGAGTTCCAGCCATTGTGGATCCATGCCGATTTCTTTCAGGATTTCCGCCACCAACTTGATAAAATTTGGTTCTCGGAATTGCCGAGCCGATATATTGACTGCCATACTCAAGTGCGGATATCCTTGCTCCTGCCAAGCCTTATTTTGGGCACAGGCGGTCCGCAAGACCCATTCTCCAATGGGGACAATTAAACCGGTTTCTTCTGCTATGGGAATAAACGAGAGCGGCGCGACGATTCCCTGTTCCGCGGAGTTCCAACGAATCAGAGCCTCTAGGCCAACAATGCACCCGCTTTCGATATCTACCTGGGGCTGATAATGAAGTACAAACTCTCCACGGGCTAAAGCCTTACGCAAGCTATTTTCGGTTGAAAGTCGTTGATTAGCCTTAATATTAAGACCTGCCGTAAAAAATTGATAATTATTTCGCCCCTGTTCCTTAGCATAGTACATCGCAGTATCCGCCTGTTTCACTAACGTCTCCAGATCGCTGCCATCAGTTGGGTAAAGGCTAATCCCAATACTCGTACTAATGTAGACCTCATTACCATCCAGCATCAAAGGTTGAGAAAAAACCCCTAAAATTCGTTCTGACACCATGACAGCCTCTCGTTCATGATAAATTTCTGATAGAAGAATTAGAAATTCATCTCCACCTTGCCTCGCAAGCGTATCACCCTTACGCAACGTTTCGCGAATGCGCTCCGCAACAACTTTAAGTAGTAGGTCACCAAGACTGTGCCCCATGGTATCATTTATAAGTTTGAAGCGATCCAAATCTAAGAACAAGACGGCTAGCTTTCCACGCTTGCATCCTGCCAATGCTAGGGCTTGATTCAAATGTTCATTGAAGAGGAGACGATTCGGTAGCCCAGTTAGGGCATCATGATGGGCTTGATGCGCCATTTCTTTCATAAGGTTTCGCTTATCACTAACATCATGAAAAACCAAAACTCCACCTATCACCACATCCGTCCGATCGCGAATAGGAGCAGTTGATTCCTCAATCGCGATAGTGGTACCATTTCTGTGCATTAAGACAGCCTGGTTTGGCAACCCGACACTACATCCTTCTTGAAAACATCTGACAATCGGATAGTTAATTGGTTCGTTTGTTTCTTCATTAACCAGCTGAAAGATCTTCTCTAAAGAAAGGCCAGCCGCTTCGGTATTCGTCCAGCCAGTTAGTGCCTCAGCACTTGGGTTGAGGTACTCCACATTTCCCTGCACGTCAGTGGTGATTACCGCGTCCCCGATTGAGTCCAGGGTCACTTGGGCCCGTTCCTTTTCCGACCAATCCATTACCCCGGCGTTTTTTCGTTCTGTGATATAGCAATCCAAATATTCTTGGTCTTTTTGAAGGGATTTCTCCGCTTGCCTAAGGGAATTATAACCTCGTTGAACCAGAATATAGAGTAAAACCGACATCACCGCAACATATAGCCACCCTTTAGCAATCGATAACTGGAGGACTAACCAGGGATTTTGCTCAATTAATAAATGATCTGAAAAGAGGATCCAGGCTCCACTAATCAGCGCGTAAAGAATGACCGTACGTAAAGGAGTGAACCTCTTGAGATTTTGCCGTTTTGAAAGCCTTCTCATTTTGTAGTCCATTTTCAGAGACTCCTTCCTTGAAGGCTTTATTCTCTAATTTTCTCTAAATTCCTTTAAAAAGAGTGAAATTTTTCAATTAAATTAAGGTTTAAATATAATTTACGAGGAGGTTTAAATAAGCAAAGAGTGCTGCGATTATGACATCACGTCCGCAGCACTCAAATTACGAAAGAAGAATGGTTTATCTACTTCCAGAGAAACCTCTGATTCTGACCTCTGACTTCTGAACAACTAGGCCCGTTGAACATAACTCCCTGTCCGGGTATCAATGATGAGCACATCCCCTTCATTAACAAAGAAAGGGACTTGAACCACTGCACCCGTTTCCAACGTTGCGGGTTTAGTGCCACCAGTTGCCGTATCCCCTTTCACTCCCGGTTCAGTGGCAGCAACAACAAGCTGGACTGAATTTGGCACATCAACTCCAATAACCTCTACGTCATAGAAAAGCACCCCTAATGTCATGTTTTCTTTCAGCCATTTGACACCGTCTCCGATTTGCCCCTCCGTCAGAGAAGTTTGCTCGTAAGTTTCCTTGTCCATAACAACAAAATGTTCTCCGTCTTTATAAAGATAATCCATATCACGACGCTCAACATGGGCCTTGGGTACTTTTTCTCCGGCATTAAACCTTCTCTCTACGACCCCACCCGTTTTCACGTTTTTCAACTTTGTGCGGACAAAGGCCGCACCTTTGCCTGGTTTAACGTGCTGAAACTCAACCACTGAAAAAACATCGCCATCTAATTGAATCGTCAGACCTGTCTTAAAATCGTTTGTTGAAATCATAAATGTCTATTTCCCCCTAATATTCTTGTATAGTTAGTTTGTCCCTATATAGCGTTTAATACATAGAAGGCCCAAACTTTACTCTAAAATAATGAACTCTTTCGGTGCCTGGGTCAATACTTCGCACCCATTTTCGGTAACCAAAACAATATCTTCAATTCGTACGCCACCCCACTCCGGAATATAAATACCCGGTTCGACGGTAATGACCATGCCTGGTTCAAGCAGGCGCTCTTCCCGCATATTTAGGTTCGGGCCTTCATGGATAGCCAACCCCACAGAGTGTCCTAAACCATGTCCAAAATAGTCACCATAGCCAGCCTCGGCAATCAGTTTACGGGCAACCGCATCCACTTCTTTTCCGCTCCGTCCGGGTGCAACTGCTTTAATCCCTGCCCGTTGGGCAGCCAAGACGGTCTCATAAATTTCCCGGTGCTTGTCCCCTGGATCACCTAAAAACACAGTTCTGGTGATATCTGAACAGTAGCCTTGATAGATCGCCCCAAAATCCATGGTCAGAAATTCGCCCAATTGAATCTGCTTCGAACTGGCCGTCCCGTGAGGCAGAGACGTACGAACGCCTGAAGCCACAATGAATTCAAAAGAACCCCCACTGGCACCTGCCCGACGCATGGAAAATTCTAAATTCAGTCCAATTTCTTCTTCCGTTTGTCCTATTTCGATAGTCTTTAATATTTCGGCAAACGAGTCATCCGCAATTTGAACAGCTAGCCGAATCAGGTCGATCTCCGACTTATCTTTCACAGAGCGTAAATGACTGACAAGATTAGGCAAGGAGATTAGTTCCGCGTGTGGGAACGCATCTTTGAGCTTTTCAAAGGTTTCAAAGGTTACGAAGTCACTTTCGAAGCCAAGACGCTGGGCCTGTTGCCCGATTTCTGCCATAGCCTCAAAGTGATCCTGCCCGGTCTTAATAATTTTGAACTCAGGGGCCTGGGCCTTTGCCTGTTCTATGTAACGAAAATCAGTCAGCAAAAAAGCCTTCTCTGAAGTAATATACAGGGTAGCCTCCCCACCGGAAAATCCACTAAGATACCTTCCATTCTCGGGGCGGCTAACCACAAAGGCATCGATATTCTCTTTGCGCATTTGATGACGCATCCGTTCTAACCGACTAATAATGCTACCCCCTTCTCGTAGTTCGTAGTTCGTGGTTTGTAATTAGAAAATCGCACATCGAATAGTGATTTAAGCTTTTTGTCGCCGACTTTGGTAGTCGATGGCATAACGCATCGCTAAAATATAACCGTCTGCTCCCAAGCCTGATACTTGTCCAATACAGACTGGTGCAATAACGGAATTGGCTCGAAATGCTTCACGTGCATGGATGTTGGAAAGATGAACTTCGACCGTAGGAACCCTCACCGCACGAATGGCATCTCGGATCGCATAACTTGTATGCGTCCAAGCCCCAGGATTAAGAATTAAAAAATCGGCGGACGTCAAGGCTTGAATCCAATCCAAGAGATCTCCTTCGTGATTCGTTTGCCGACATTCCGCGTTTATTTCCACCTGATTCGCGATTGCTAACACTTCCTGATTAATTTCTGCCAAGGTTTGCGATCCGTAATGTTCCGGTTCACGAAGTCCCAATAGATTCAAATTAGGGCCATGAAATACCCATATACTTGCCAATTTATCACTTCCTCATCACTTACCCGAAATTTTATCACAATTTCGCACTGTAGCATAGTATTTTCACTTGGAGACGCTCTTAAACTTAAAACCTCCGCAACGGAGGTTTTAAGCTAAGGCACATTCTACTAAATAACCTGTCAGTATGCCATCGTTATTTTTTCATATGCCTAACGCTTATTAAATGGAAACGTCATACGCCAGCGTGGTTGTTGGGGTACCTGAGCAAACTCTTGAGATTGCCCCGGTGCTGGTTGAACTCCTTGATCATATTGAGGAGATGCGTTGAACTGATATTGTTGCATTTGATCTTGGGGATTTTGCCCCGCTTGAACTTGCTGCGCTTGGGCTTGGGCTTGACTCACTGGTTTAGCATGCTCTGCGGTGTCCACTTTACCACTCATTAAACGAGGGGAGAGTACAACATTTAAATTGCTGAGCATAACTTGCACTTCAGACGGTCCACCTTCCCCAACAGGTTGAATTTTACGAATCTCGGTACGTGGAAGAATAAAGTGAACTTCGTGGGGAATTCTGGGTTCACCAATGCGTCGCAGACGAATACGAACCCCCTCAACCTCCATTTGGACATCATCAAGGTAATCGCCAACAAACTCTTGTCCGTGATCTACGCTGATGTCGGCATATTGCTCTTGCCTTTTGAGTAATCCTTTAAATTCTGGGAGAACTATTTTTTGTCCTATTTGAAGTTTCAGTGGATCAACACCTGGATTGACCTGGATGAAATCGTCGCAAGTCCCTCCCCAGCGTTGTGCCAATCCATGAAAGTCATCCCCGTCTTGGATGCTGTATTCCTTGCCCACAATACACCCCTCCTCTCCTCTCCTTAGCCTATGAAAGTTAGGGAATGTCTTGTTACTCCCCCGTGTAGAAATGAATCTGGAGAAGCGCCTCTCCACCCGTCGAATCTAACACCACTTCTTGAAGATAAATGTTGCCGTCTTGTGTTGCTTCAAGCGCTTTGAGTGAGTGAACAATTCCCTCCCAGTTTCCACGTAAATGTAAGCGAACTAAACCGTAATCCAAACTTGCGCCACTGCCAGTTTCCCGCCGCTCACCAAACCGTTCAACATTTAAAGTTACCACGTCCACACCTTCTTTAACAAAGACATCCCGACACTGTTCTATAAGGTCAGGTAGCTGGTCCATTGTGGGAATAGTAACCACCTTGACGTCCGTATTGGGGTACGCAACTCCTGTCCTCAAAATGTCTTGCCAATAGGTTTTCTCCTTTTGCAATGACCGCCAATGAAGGTAGGCTGGTTGCCAAAGCAACAGACATCCTAAGACAGTACCTAGCAAAAACCCCACGCCGATTCCCTTCACAGCACGCAATGAAAGACGCTGAAATAAAGGGATTGCAGAAGATTCCACACAGGGTTGAGGATTTATCTCACTGGAGGAATAGGCCATGTTTTACCCTCCCGCTCCCAAGGATTTAACTGTTTTCGTCAGCATTTTTCCGGTGTATTCTTGACTGTGTTATCTATTCCATTCTCATTCTTCCTCGTTTAGCACTTAAAGTAAACTCCACGTTGTTTAGAGACGTCAATTTATAACTTGACAGGGCGGGCTGTTCCCAGCCCATGGTCCGCAAGGTGCGAATCAGTGTTTGAACACTTCCTGAGTCTTTGGCACTGCCGCTTAAGGACATAATTCCTTGCTTATAAATCACCTTTTCAATCTTTAGCCCCGCTCCGGGCATAGCTTGTATGGCTTGAATTTGAGCTATGCCATCTCCAATTTTCTCAGTGTGAAGCTTCACTTTATTCCAGGCCTTTTCGAGCTCCTCTTGATGTTTAGCTTGTACCTCAAACTTGGCTCCTTGACTGGAAAGCTGTTGAACCTCTTGTTGTAATGACATGGTTATTTTATAAAGTGAAACCCAGATTATAGTTCCGATCATAAAAAGAGCACATAGGAACAATACTATCCTCTGGTACTTGCGTTTAACCATCTGAGCCATATTCGGATGACGCCAGAGATCAAGCCTAGGACGATGTGCAGAAATCTGTATTCCATACCCGAGCACGACCTCACACCATCCCAAATTTTCCTCAAGGACCTTCCGCCAGAAATCAGGAGCGTTCCCTAGCCTGGCTTGCTCTACCACTGAAACCTGATTTGACTTCAGTATACCCTGCGCCAGTAACTCTGCCCCAGAATCTCCATTCCAAACCAAACGCTTTAAATTGAGATCCGGGTGCTGTGTTCTATGATACAAGAGAAAACGTCGAATCTCGTTTTCTAACTCATCCGTCCACTTGTTCGCGCTTTCCCCATTTGCTACTGTTAAAGGATGAGAAAGCGGCCGCTGTGCAGGCTGCAAAGAACGTACACTTTCAGGAACCGAGCCACGAAACAAAGCCATTTGAAAAGACTCGGACTTTCCCTGAAGGTATAGTACATCTTCGTTTGGTTCAAATCCTAAGGATTGCCCCAAGATAGAAAAGGCAAAATCAACGCTGGTGACTTTATACCCCGCTCGTCCAAAAATATAAACATAGCGATCGAGTAAACTATGTCGCGTTGCCCCAAGTAGAATTTTTAACCCTACGTGCTTTTCTTCGGCTAGCACGAGATAATCGAAGAGTAAATCCGATCTCGCAATGGAAATCTCTTCATCGACCAACAAAGAGATTGCCGATTTCCTGTCCCGCTTAGGAATCCAAGGCAACGTATACGAACGAATAAATCCTTGGTGCAGAGGGATTGCCAGATACGCTTTCTGACCTTCACTGGAGCGCTCTGTCCCATATCTCGCTAAAATATCGATTAAAACATTTTCATCGCGCACGTTTCCTTGTTCGACGACTCCAGCCGGAATTGGAATGCGGTCAAACTTGACCTGAGTCGAACAAGGACTATGTTTACTAAAAGGAGGGACTGAAAACCACAAGGCTCGAATTTCCTCATCAGTTAATTCAAAGACCACTAAACTTTTTCGCATAGGAACCACCCCCTTTTCGTGGTGCGAGATTCGAGGTTCGTGGTTCGAACAACGAAAACCGAGTTCGATATCCGTGGTTCGTGGGTTTCGATTCGTAGTCTGTCGTTCGAATGTCGAACCACGAATATCGAACATCGATTATGCCCAATACCAGTCAAAAATCTGAGTTCCCCAGAATAACGTTAGTATTGCACCCAGGGCAAGATAAGGCCCAAAGGGGATTTGTTGCCGAAAACGTTTTTGACCTGTACTTAAAAGGAAAATTCCGGCAAGTGAACCCACAAAACTCCCCACAAAAACAGCTAGGACTATTGAGGGAAACCCTAGGAACGCTCCCATTGCTGCCACCAGCTTTACATCCCCGTGACCCATTCCTTGCGGATAAATTCTCGTAATACTCCAGAACAACCCCCCTGCGCCTAAAGCAGTGAGCAGGCTCTCCCATCCACTAGGGCTCCCCGGTATGAGAAAAGCTCCTAGTAATCCAATTCCCAAAAGGGGAAGGGTAAGAATATCCGGTAAACAGAACGTATCCAGATCAATAAAAGCTAAGGCAACAAGTACCGTCACAAATACCAGGTTTAAAGAAAAGCGAGCTAAGTTCGTCTCTGTACTCATCGTCAAATTCATTATCAACAATGACGGTTCCCCTTTTCCTGCTAATTAGCCGACGACCAAAGCACATCATCTAAACCTTCATCATAAGCTCTCACTTCTGCAGCCACCCCATCACCGGACAAATATATCATGATCGTGTTCGCAACTGGTTTTGTATCCGGAATAATGAATTTCAGAGGATCTGTGGCATCGGGCATAATCTTAACCACTCCAAATCCCTTGTTTCCCACCGTGACAATTTGCTGCGTGGTCGATTTATCTAGCTTACTAATGTATTTGGGAATGAGAGTTGGACTGACCACCGCTCCATCAGCCGCCGTCAACTCTGCTGTTTTAGGATACGCTCCATAATCAAGCTGATAGCGATCCAGCGCCGTTTTGACCTCGTGTGCTAGCGCTATGTCTGCTTTTTGCCGGGCTGCCGCTGTACATGACGTCAACTTAGGGACCATTATTGCCGCAAGGATGCCAATAATAACAACCACGACCATCACTTCAATAAGTGTGAATCCGTTTTCTCGTTTGATATATTCCATCCTACTTCTCCTCTATAGGCTATAGCGTAAGCTACTTTTAAATGATCTCAGTAGAACTACTAAACCTTGACAAGAGCATCTGCTATTGTTTTACTCATAGGTCACTGTTATCTGACCTCCGGCCCTCTGACTTTTGCAGTTATTCAAGATGTGAACTAATATCAAAAATTGGGAGCATCACTCCACAGGCAACAAGACCGATCAATCCAGCCAAAATAAGGATAAGCGTTGGTTCAATCATACGCGTTAGGCGACCTAGCTGATCCTCGAGCTCACGACGAAACATTTGGGTGACATGGTGGAGCATCCGATCCAGTTGTCCTGATTCCTCCGCAACAGCTATCATTTCAGCCCCTTCATCGGGGAACATTCGACTCGCACGCAACAAAGGTGCCATATGCCTTCCTTGTCGGACACTTTGGACGAGCTGGTTAGTTAACTCTAGCATCTCAGACCTACGTAACGTCCCAGCCGTTAAGCGAAGTGCTTCTAGTAAGGGGATCCCTGCTGATAACAAACGTTCTAGTATCCGGCTAAATTGAACCAGATCACGAAGACGATAGATATTTCCTAGGAGAGGGAGGCGTACAAGTATACGTTCCAAGCCCATTTTCCAATCCTTAGAACTTGTGAACCTCAGGACAAGCAAACCACCAATCGCCGCTACAAGTCCGCTGCCCAAAAGAACCGGGAGTTTTCGACCAGCGACAAAAATGACTCTAGTCAGAAAAGGTAGTTCTGTGCCCATGCCTGAAAAAATTTTTTCGTACATAGGAAGTACCCAAACAGAGAGAACGAAAAGTACAAGAACCACCGTAAACACCAGTAACATCGGATAAGCAAGCGATGCTTTAATTTTTTTGTGATAAACCTGATCCTGTTCTAATTCTTCGGCCACTTCGCCGAGAACTTTTCCTAGTGTTCCTGTATATTCTCCTGCTTTGATCAGGGAAAGAACAAATGAGTTAGGGGATGATTTAAGCAGAGATAAGGCCTCCGACAAGTCATTGCCTTCCTCCACTTGTTCCTTAACACTCTTCCATAATTCCTGTTGGGATGTTAATTTTTCTTTTTGGAGAGTCATCGTTTCCAGGGCTTGAACTAAGGGAATCCCCGCTTCTAAGAGAGTTGTCAGCCTACGAGCGAAATGGATCCACTGAAACTCTGCTGGAGACGGCTTGAATATTGTCTGCCAATTCCAGCAAGAATGAATTTTAACTGGAAAATAACCTTCCTTCCTTAAACGCGATCGAACCTCAGCGATTTCATTTCCTACCCATGAACCATGCTGAATTCGGCCCTTATCATCAACTGCTTTCCACTCGAAACGTCCCTTCTTCATCTTTTTAAACAACTATCGGAACTTTGTAGCCTTTCCCTGGCAATCTCATAGGAGACAAGGCCCTTTTGGACTAAGTCCATAATAGCTTTATCCATAGTTTGCATCCCTAGCTTAGCATTCGTCTGGATGACGGTAGGAAGCAAATGAGATTTCCCCTCACGTATGAGGTTGCGAACGGCTGACGTCGCCACCATGACCTCTATAGCCGCCACACGCCCTTGGTGATCTGTCCTAGGAAGCAATTGTTGAGACATTATCCCCTCTAAAACGGCAGAGAGCTGCACTCGAATCTGCTGCTGTTGATGCGGCGGAAAGGCATCAATCATCCGATCCACTGATTGAGTTGCGCCATTTGTATGGAGGGTACTAAAGACCAAGTGCCCTGTTTCTGCTGCGGTTATTGCGGTTGCAATCGTTTCGAGATCTCGCATCTCCCCCACCAGAATTACATTGGGATCCTGCCGTAATACCGCCCGCAAGGCATTGGCAAACGACTGAGTATCATTACCGACTTCTCGTTGATTGACTAAACTCAGTTTATGCTTGTGTAAATATTCGATCGGATCTTCAATGGTTACAATGTGACAAGTCCTGGTACTATTAATGTAATCAATTAAAGAAGCAAGGGTCGTCGATTTACCGCTACCGGTTGGACCGGTCACTAACACCAACCCTTGATGTAACTTAGCTAATTCAATGCTCACCGGAGGGAGACGTAGGCTTTCCGGATCGGGTATAACAAAAGGAATCAAACGAATAACTACTCCAACGGACCCCCGTTGCCGATAAATATTGACACGGTATCGTCCGACCCCCGGCAAGCTGTAAGATATATCCAGTTCGCCAGATTCGCCAAATCGTTTGGCCTGTTGTTCATTCATTAGATTATCAGAAAAAATTCTCAAATCCTCTTGAGTAAGTTTTTCCGTCTGAAGTTGAACCAATGAACCATCGATACGTAAAACTGGCGGACTCTCCACCGTCAAATGGATGTCTGAAGCCTTTTGTTCCCCAGCCAGTTGCAATAGTTCGTCAAGTGAAAACATCTCTTCTCTCTCCTCTTACCCTTCAATTCCAGAAGCAGCATGCAATACTTCTTCCGCTGTCGTAAACCCTTGGATCACTTTCAAGAGGCCATCTTCGAAGATCGTTAGCATTCCGGAGATCATTGCTTGTTGCTCAATATCCTTCGAATTATGCCGAGAAAGTATAAGTTCCTTGATCTCCTGATTATAATGCAAAAACTCGTGAATCCCAATCCTCCCCCGGAATCCAGTTCCAAGACATTTTAAGCATCCGGTGGGACGATATAGTAGGGAAATAGCTGCTGGTAAATGAAGCGCTCTTTTCTCTAACTCAGATACTGAATAGGATGACTTACAGTGTTCACACAAGCGGCGAACTAAGCGTTGGGATAAAACTCCACTGACAGCAGACGCCAAGAGATACGGTTCTACGCCCATGTCCATGAGTCTAGCTAACGCCTCTGCCGCTGTATTGGTATGGAGGGTCGATAAAACTAAATGCCCAGTGAGAGAAGCCGTAATCGCGATTCTGGCAGTTTCCTCGTCTCTAATTTCCCCGATCATGATCACATCCGGGTCTTGACGCAAGATATGCCGCAATCCTACGGCAAAACTAAGTCCTGCAACAAGATTGACTTGAATCTGGTTCACCCCTGATAGGTGGTATTCTACAGGCTCTTCAATCGAAATGATGTTTTGCTCCTCAGCATTAAGTTCCCTAAGCAAAGCATAAAGAGTTGTGGTCTTACCGCTTCCAGTTGGCCCTACAACCAAAATTAGACCATTTGTGCGTTTTAACAAGACTTGTACCCCTGCTTCAACCTCTGAGCGCATCCCTAACGAATTAAGAGGCCGCTGAGCCATCTCCGGATCCAGCAAACGCACAACCATTTTTTCTCCGAACACAGTGGGCATTGAGGCCATTCGCAAGTCAACACTTCGAGTCCCTGCCCTAAACGTCATGCGGCCATCCTGGGGAATTCGACGTTCCGCGACATCCATTTGTGCCATGACTTTTAAACAGGAAACTATACTCCGAGCGGCATTCGCTGCGAGAACATGTTTCTTTATAAGTTTACCATCGATGCGATAGCGCACCACAAAATCATTTTTTCGAGGTTCCCAATGAATATCACTTACCTCTTGCACAACCGCCTCGTGCAACACAGAATTGACCAATTTAAGCGTAGGTGCATCCTGTTCCTGAGAATCAACCTCGGTGAAATCGGTCAACCAAGCGGCCTGATCCTCTGAAGCTCTATCCGCCTGATAAGCAAGTTTGGCAACGGATTGCTCTACCGTTAAACACTGTCTAATTGCGGTCTGGATTTCCTCGTACTTGGCAAAGACTGTTTCAACTTCTAACCCGGTGAACATCCGGATATCTCTGAGGGCACGTTCATTGGTGGGCTCTAACATGGCTACTTTTAAGATCCCTGACCGCAGACCAATAGGAATAACGGTGTAGCGCAGAGCCATCTCTTCGGGAATTAGTCCCGCGACTCTAGGGTCAATAATGACTTGAGTCAGCGTAACCTCAGGGATACCCAGATATCTGCGGACAGCTTCCGCTAACTTCATTTTGGTCAATACACCCATACGTTCGAGAACTTCGCCAAGCGGGTCTCCGCTTTGCAGTGAAAGCTCTAATCCTTCTGTCAATTCCAGAGCTTCAATATAACCATGAGATAATAGAAATTGACCCAGTTCATTATCCTTCTTCATATTAACTATGTAACTCCTGATAGCTCTGCAGAACCCACTTTCCACTGTCCAATTGAAGTATTTGTTCAATTTTTCGAACCGCTAAACCAGAATGTCCCTCAGAAATCACTTTATACCCTCCCCCACTCAACTCAACGATCATTTCAACACGTCCAGCAGAAAAAGATAAATTTCCCTGCCGCAGGCTGGGGTTAACAAGCAGATGAGCTTTCGTCCACTCGATTCCTGCTTCGGCCAGATAAAGGGCCTGACGACTCTGAGCAACTCGCTTCACCATCCGGTTCTCGGCATTAGCCTTAAGATAGCCTTCCATGCCAAGTCCAGAAAACGTCGTCAAAAGCAGAAGGATAAGGAGGCTGACATATCCTGTTGATCGATACTTATGAGAGTAATCGCCGAATGCACTCGTTGCCGAATGACACTTTGCCAAGTCACAACTTGTCCGTTCACATTTGCTTGTAAGAAAACTTGCCACAACCCGGGTTCCACCTCCGTACATTCCCACCTTGTAATATAGCTCGCTAGTGGTTCCGGTGCCCCCAGATGTTTCCAATAAAGATCATTCGTCCCATCCAAGTCCAAGTCACCCATATAATACGTATCAAGCGTCGGGGATGGGTTTCCAGCTTCGGGCATTGGCAAAACCTTTAATATTCCTGAATTTGCCCATTCCACGGTTTTCGCCATTCGAATCACATCTGTGACTGTTTTTCCGGCCGTCATAACAGCATAATGCGCTTCTAAATGATTCTTAAGAGTACCCGCTCCCCTCCATTGATCCGTAAAAAACCTCAGGGCAGTCATCAAGAAAATACAGGATATTAACAAGGCAATTAATACCTCCAAAAGTGTGAAACCGTGCTCAGAATTGATCGCGCCACTATTCAACCTCATAAAGACTCTCCAGTTTGTAGCAGCCAGGGCTTCCTCGTTCAATCCAACGGACTTCCACACTGACTCTCAAAAGTTGGGGTAGATCATCCCAATCCGCTACTATCAGCCAATGGAATTTTCCCTCGTTCCCTTCCACCGTCCCACCTGGTAGGCAAGCTTGCTGAGCAATATTATCAGCCCAGCTATGAACTGCAAGTTGGTCCATTTTTTTCTGGGCCAGATTAGCCCCCTCCAGGAGGCTTGCGGCTTGACGTGCTTCGGAAACCGCGCTCTCTGTCAAACCATAGAGTACTGCAAACCCAATGGAAAAAAGAAAAAGGGCTAATAACACATCAAATAATACATAGCCTCGCGAAGCTTTCAGAGAAACTTTTAGTCTTTCCGTAGTCATCTCCTCCCTATAATTGATATCTTTTTGCCTACGAGAGCAGGATCATCGTACCCGCTACGTCTATTTGACTTCACCAAAAGCATCGAGCTGATAAGCCTGAGTGGAGTTAAAGGGATTGATGGGAATTTCGTCCAGATACGGACCACTCCATCCGCTCACACCTCTAGGAGAGTGAACCAAATCCGAGACAGATAGCGGATAAGTTCCGACATCAATCCGGTAAAGTCGGGCAGCTCCTTCAATCTTTTCTTTGTTGGCAAGATCGACGTGATTCCACACCTGATTGGTAGCAGAACCAAAATGGGGTGTAACCAAGGACAGAATGACTCCCATTACAAAAAGAACCATTAGAAGTTCCCATAATGTGAAGCCAGATTGCCAATTTCTCTTTTTTGTCCCCCTCTTACTCCTATTTATAATAAGCTTCACCACCAAGTACGAAGTTATAGTGCAATTACCTCATTTTCCCTTTTACACTTCGCTATTCACTGCAAAACTCCTGCAACCGTCGACGTATCTTTATCAGAAATACTCTCATTAGCTATACTCTCTAAATAAATTTCATATTTTCCCATTAATATCTATTATTTCCTACGAAAGACTGTTTAGGAGATATGTAATATTTATCAAATAGAAAAGACCCTAATTACTTAGGGTCCCTCAAATCTTTCGCCGTTTATTCTCACTAGAGGCAATTCATGTATTGCTCCCACTTATTTAACGACTTGTTTCCAAGCGTCCAAGATCTCGGGATCGGAACACTCCTTAGAAATAACTGCTTTTCCGATCCCTTGCGGGAGAATCAGGATTTTGCGTCCCCCTTGGTTTTTCTTATCCGCTTGCATAAGTTGCAACAAGGACTGAGGATCTTGCCCGTTGATCGTAATCTCGGTCGGTAAGCCAAAGGTGTTTAGCAAACGCTTAATTCGATCAACCTCGGCCTCGGTCATCAGCCCTTTGGCCTGGGCCAGATGAGCGGCAGCCACAAGTCCAATGCTGACTCCTTGCCCGTGAGTCACACCACGATAGTTCATCCCGGTCTCCAAAGCATGCCCAAAACTATGTCCTAGATTCAATAAAGCACGTACCCCTTGTTCACATTCATCTTGGGAAACAATCCTTACTTTGACCGTCGAGGACCGAGTCACCATGGCACGCCAAATCAAAGGATCCCGTTGCTTAAGGCTTTCCACCTGTGTTTCAAAAAACTCAAAGAGACCCAAGTCAGCAATTAAGGCATGCTTAATGCTTTCCGCTAAACCATTTTCAACTTCTCCCCAAGGCAAACTGTCCAGTGTTGTGAAATCTGTCCAGACTGCCCGGGGCGGATAAAATGCACCAATAATATTTTTGCCAGCCGGATGATTCACCGCAACTTTCCCACCAATACTACTGTCGACTTGCGCTAATACCGTGGTAGGAACTTGAATCAATCGAATCCCCCTCATGAAGACGCTGGCAAAAAAGCCAGCCAAATCCCCGATAACACCGCCCCCTAGCGCAATAACTAAAGTATGACGGTCTGTGCCAAAGCGCAGAGCGGCAGTCGTTAGCTGACTTAAGCGTTCCAGTGACTTTTCCGTCTCCCCTGCGGGGACAAACAAGAAATCCACACGATAGTCCAGAAGTCCTTTCTGGAGGCGCTCTGCGTAAAGTTTCGCAACTGCTGGGTTGGTAATGATCAGAATGTGCTCCAAATCTTTAAATTCAGAATGTAGGTATTCACCCAACTCTTCGAGAGGCGCGCCAAGAAATACAGGATATGATTTTGCCGCCGTAACTTCAATCTTTTGCAACTCCGCTATACTCATTGTTAATCGTCCCCCCAAGCCGTGTCAGAATCTCACTAACCACTTCATCTATAGTTTTTTGAGTCGTGTCAACCGTAAACTCAGCCTGAGCATAGCAGGCTTGACGTTCAGACCATAATCTTTCAATCGCCTCTTTTGAGCCCTTGAGAAGCGGGCGGTCATTTTTATGGCCGATTCGGCTAAGAATCGCTTCAAGCGAGGCATGAAGAGCAATCACAGTCCCCTTCTGTGCCAAAGCTTCCCAATTAACTGGGTTCAATACGGTCCCGCCTCCCGTCGCAATCACGATTTGCTCCTGCTGACTGAGCCGCGCGACCACAATCCTTTCCTCTGAACGAAAACGGGTCTCCCCATGGCGTCGAAAAATTTCAGTAACGCTCAAGTTGGTAACTTCTCCGATTTCACAGTCTGTATCGACAAAATCCCACGCCAGCGCCTGAGCTAGGCGCTTCCCGACTGTACTTTTACCTGTTCCCATAAATCCAATCAGAACGATATTTCGCATGGAGATCACCCTCTCAATGTGAACATAATTTAAAGTATTAAATACGCTTGATACGCTTCCCAGGCAGTTTGTAATTCTTTAAAGCTATCCGCAGGAAATTTTTCAAGCACCGCTTCGGCGATCACCCAAGCCACCACATGCTCCAAAACAACCAAGGCTGCTGGTACAGCACAGACATCGGAACGCTCCACACTGGCCTTAACAACTTCTTTGGTTTCTAAATGAACGGTATCTAAAGGTTGATAGAGAGTCGGAATCGGTTTCATGACCGCCTGCAGGACAATGGGTTCCCCGTTACTCATGCCCCCTTCGATCCCTCCAGCATGGTTGGAGCCCCTTCTAAAGCCCTGTCCCTGGTGATAATGAATCGGGTCGTGAACCAGCGAGCCCATCCGTTCCCCCGCTTCAAATCCTAACCCGAAAGAGACGCCTTTCATTGCCTGAACGGAGAGGACAGCCTGGGCCAATTTCCCGTCCAATTTCCGGTCCCACTGTACATGAGATCCCAAACCAGCAGGGACCTTCAGAACTTGCACTTCCAAAAGCCCACCCAAGGATTCGCCCTGCTCGCGAGCTGCAAGCAGTCGTTCCCCCATTTTTTGTTCCGCAACAGGATCCCCCACGGACCACTCAGACTGTTTAACGCGTCGCCAATAATCTGCCTCATCCTTATATTCTGCATGAACCCCGCCTACTGCGCGAACATGCCCCCTAATCTCCACCCCGAGGGCAGACAACCCTTGCCTGACGATGCTGCCGATCGCAACCCGCATCGCAGTCTCCCGTGCACTTGCCCGTTCGAGGATATTCCGCACTTCGGTACGATATTTAAGCGCCCCTGTCAAATCGGCATGCCCGGGTCTAGGAGTCATCACTTTACGGCTCTCTAAATCAGCCTCATCTCCCCATGCCATAATACTCGCCCAGTTTTCCCAATCACGATTAAGAATTTCCAAAGCGACTGGGGCTCCCGTACTTAACCCTCCTCGTACTCCGGAAATGAGCTGAACCTCATCTTGTTCGATTGCCATTCGACCGCCGCGGCCAGGACCTCTTTGCCGCTGTCTTAAAGCCTCATCGACACTTTCTTTGGAAATTTTCATTCCAGAAGGAAGCCCTTCAATGATTCCCACTAATTTCTGACCATGTGATTCTCCTGCCGTTAAAAACCGCACTTTTGTCCCTTCTCTCCTTTACTTTTCTCGGATGCGCATACCCACTGGGGCAACGACAACGCTCTTTCGCTCGCCTGATGAGCTTGTCAATATAATAGTTGTTCCTACACTTTTCCCTGTAGCATTAAACATCAAATTAACTGGTTGACCAACGAACTGAATCCCATCCTTTAAATAGATATCCTTCACCTTTGTGCCTTGACGTAAGATCTGATAGTGATGATCTCCGTTCTGAAGATAGAATTTAATTTCATACCAATTATTCTCCGCCAGGGCTTCTTGTCGGACATCCCTGATTTCCTCCAGTAACTGGGTCGATGCCAAGGCCAGGTGTTGCTGTTCAAAGTTGATCGGAAGCTTAATGAGAAGCACGAAACCTGCTCCTGACAAAAGAATCAAAACCATCAATAGTTCCACGAGCGTAAATCCTCTAGCATCGTTCCTCAGTTTGCTCATTTCAATCTTTATTTTTTGGGGCATTATTTAAACATCTGCTGCAAAAGTTCGTCTTTTAGGGCCTGTCGCATGGCCTCGACAGGAGCTTGTCCACCCAGCCAAAATTCCCACGCATACGCTCCTTGGTATAGAAGCATATCTAATCCATTCAGCGTACGACACCCCAGTTGCTTTGCTTCATGTAAAAACGCGGTTTCACTAGGATTAAAGATTATATCAACGACAAGTGCTCGATCTGAAATTCCTTGCACAGAAAATGGGAACGCCTCACCGTGTAACCCTACTGAAGTCGTTTGCACCAATAGGTCGACATCTTCCAGCCAAGATCCTGGAGCCAGCACCCCTGCAGTGGCTGTTCCTCCCTCACGTTGGATTACCTGTACCAGCGCCTCCGCCCTTTCCGGCTTGCGATTCAAAATATGTACTTTCATCCCCTGCTCAGCTAAAGCCAAAGCAATCCCTTTAGAGGCTCCGCCTGCCCCTAGCAAAACCGCTTTTTTGCCCTTAAACCCGTTCAGCTCACCCTCCACCGAACGCACAAACCCATCGCCATCCGTATTATGGCCGATCCGCTGTCCCTCTTGGATTTTCACCGTATTGACAGCCCCGGCACGCTTAGCTTGAGGAGTAAGCGTATCAAGGAGAGAAATAATATGTTCCTTGTGAGGAATCGTTACGTTCCAACCAGAAAACCCCAACGCACAAAGACCTTCTACCGCTCCAGGCAAATGGCTAGGTTCCACGTTAAAGCGGTGATACTCTGCAACAATGCCCAAGGCCTCATACCCTGCCTTATGCATTTTGGGGGAAAGCGAATGTTCGATCGGATGCCCAATCACAGCATAGTGTTTCTCCATTTTATAACATTCCTTTACAAATTGGTTCGCTGGCCATAACCCGAACATAATAGAGAAAAAGGAATGGCAGGCCATTCCCTAAATGTTTAATGAATTTTGGGGCTAAAAGGTTTCGCCGCAGCAAAACGTTTCATCATCCAGATGAGCACCTTCTCAATTTGGCGCATAACACGCGTTCCAACAAACTCATGATCATTAATGGGAGTGACCAAAATTGTATAGAGACCGAGGCGATTGCCACCCAGAATATCTGTGAACAACTGATCTCCGATGACCGCAGTATCCTTGGGTCCTGTTCCTAAAAGGCCCATTCCTGCTCGAAATGCTCTCCTGCGTGGTTTTGTCGCCCGAAAAACAAATGGAATTCCTATTCGTTCAGCGACAACGGCTACACGCTGACGCTTTTTATTGTTTGATACAACACAAGCATAAATTCCAGCGGCCTTAACTTTAATAAACCACTCTGCCACTTTAGGACCCACTTCGACATCGTTCCAGGGGGTCATGGTATTATCTAAATCGATAATAAGCCCTCTGATCCCATCCTGAACAAGTTGTTCAACTGAAATGAGATCGAGCGAGGGAGCTTGACGTGTCGGTCGAAAATACTCAAACATTGAACCCTCCAAAGCGCAGAACTTTTCATAATTATACCTTAGCGATAGCACTAGAGCAAGTAACGGGCTTACTTATTTAAATTAATCTTCCCCATCTCGCCCATTAATTTTTGATTAGCTTTCTTCTCAATACGCGAGACATAGGATCGCGGAATCTCCAAAGCCTTCGCACTCTCTCTTTGTGTCCGTTTCTGACTATTCATTAAGCCATAACGCAACTGGAGCAACAATTTTTCCCTTCTATAAAACTAACCTTTTCACATGACCCTTCAAAATAGCGATCACAGCTGGAAAAGCCTTACCACTTCGAATTTAATAGCACACAAAATATTGCTTTTATTTATTAGGGAATTAGATTAATGCACTAGCCTTGCATAAAGTTAATGCTCAATTGTCAAGTCTAGCTTTGCAACGATATATACCGTAATCTCTTGAAATACGTCGATAATTTGCCTTAAACCCTGTTTTTTGACATTAAAAAGCCTTATAATTAGAGGTGGAGT
>JARLHW010000144.1 GCA_031292075.1 Desulfosporosinus sp. | reverse complement strand
CGAAAGATACACCTTATAATCAAGGTATTCTTCGCAATTATCGGGCCATTTTTTAAATGTCAAGGGTTTTTGTTGGTTTTTAGAAAACTATTTTGTCATGATGCCTTATTCCAGTTAATTACTCCAACTGCATAGGTCCTGGGTTTTAGTCTTCAAAGGTATTATCTGAAAGTGTGCAGCACTACTTTTCGAATTTTGCTTTGATTTTGGGGTAATATCGAGGCTAGGAACCCGCATGGGAAGTAGTTATTGCATTTTAATAGCAAGCATTTTTGGGACTCAACTGTCAAACGCCAGTAATACATCCATAAACGAGAAGCTGGATGAGAATTACCTCAACCAGCTCTATTGTTTAACCATTTTTCTTTTAATCTCAATCTGCCCAAGTACAATGTTCTTCTACTTCTTCCCATGTCATATATATCCGGACGATATCATCTTCAACTAGACCACTACCCATCTGAACCTCGATGAATTCCAATTCCGTAACAGCACGTAGGCCGTGTTTAGCTCCGATCGGTATGTTTAACACATCTCCTGGCTTAACGCGGCAAACCACCCCGTTAAAAGCATAAAGTCCTTCGCCGCTTATAATGGTCCAGACTTCACTCCGTTGATTATGAAATTGATAACTAAAATTCATTCCCGGCATTAAGCTAAGTCTCTTTGTCAAAACCTCATTGCCGCCTTCAAATACCGTACGATCTAAGACCCGATACCACCCCCAGCGTCTCTCCTCATACATCGGGCGTAGATCAAATTTACCCACTAGGTCCTTAATCGACGGACTGGCTTCTTTATCAGCAACTAGGATTCCATCAGGACTTACTGCTATAACTGCATTAGAGATACCAAGAACCACGACCGGAATATCCAGCTCATTAATAACATGGGTATTACGGGAACTCTCACTCAAGATTGCATTGCCGACCAGACCATTTGGCATTTCCTCCGTTAAGGTATTCCAAGTGCCTAGGTCCTTCCAATCCCCGTCATATCTAAGAACAGCGATATGCTCCGCTTTTTCCACCACTTCATAATCAAAACTAATTTTAGGTAGGGCGGAATATTGCTGCAGTAACTCTTCATAGTCTGTGGGGAAACCTTTCTGGGAAAGGTGGGAAATAAGATAATTAAGCTTAAAAGCAAATACGCCACAATTCCAGAGAGCCTGTTGCTGCATAAGTTTCTTAGCATCGGTCTCCTTGGGCTTTTCCCTAAAATGGTTGACCCTAGAATACTGTTGGCTATCCTGATTTAGTTCAGGCACGATATAACCATACTTTTCCGAAGGGAACGTCGGAGAGACTCCGATGAGGGCCAAATTAACGTTGGACTCCTCTAATACCTTTTCCAGTTCCTTAATCTTATTGAAAAACCCAACTTCAACATGGGGATCGACAGGTAAGACGACCACCGTCTCATCTAATTCTGTCTTTTCCACAGAATAAAGATACGCAGCCGCCAAGGCAATCGCCGGAAACGTATCCCTACGTTCTGGTTCAACAATCATCGTGACATTTCGCCCCAATTGGCGTTGAATCATATCAACTTGTGATTTACTCGTAGCTACCAACGAAGAATGAGCCAGATCAACCGATTCCAACTGCTCCCAAACCCGTTGCACCATGGAAACAGCTTCGCCTTGCTCATTTTGTAATACTTTCAAAAATTGTTTTGATCTTGCATCATTTGATAAAGGCCAGAGTCGTTTACCAGAACCACCCGAAAGTAATATTAGCTTCATTTTGTCCACTCCTATCTGTGTAATCAATCTGACCAAGCTCAATCAAGAACTGAGTTAGATAGCACTCCCAGCTCTACTAAAGCACTGATCAAAGACTTCTTAAAGTTCTCCTTGCTAAACTTTTCTGCTTTACCTCTTAACAATGAGGGTACGAAATTTCCTTGACCTTTCCCGTTTAATTCCTCAAAGCGTAAAATTCCAGCCATCATTCCCTTGACGGTCTGCTCCGTAAATAATACACCCGTTACACCGTCTTCGACAATATCGAGTGCTCCACCTTGACCATAAGCAATCACCGGACAACCGGAAGCTAAGGCTTCGACCATAGTTAAGCCAAAATCCTCTTCTCCAGGAAACAGAAAGGCCCGAGCGCGGGCTAAATAATCCGCGACGACCTGGTCACTCTGGCGACCCATAAACGTAAGCGTTTTCCCTTTATTACCATGCATAGTCTTTAAGCGTCCTTGCTCCTCACCATCACCAATCACAACTAGATTACGCTCTAGACGATTACAAGCCTCGATCGCTAAGTTAACCCTTTTATACCCCACTAATCTAGAGGCAACCATATAAAACTCTTCCCTTTCACAAGTAAACGTAAACCGGTCGATATCCACGGGTGGATAGACCAGCAGTGATTCTCGCTTATAATGCTTTCGTATCCGATCTTGAACTGCATGCGAAATGGCAATAAAATGATCGACCCTGTCCGCACTTAGCCGATCCCATAAACGAATCCTATGCAACAACCAAACTGCAAGCCAACGCTTTAGACCCATTAAGGTTTTCATATACAAATGATAGGAATCCCAAGCGTAACGCATCGGTGTATAACAATAGCAGACATGAATCGTCTTAGTTCCAGTTATTACTCCTTTCGCACAAGAGGAGGAACTGCTAAGCACCAAATCATAATCAGTCAAGTCAAATTGTTCAAAGGCATAAGGCATCAAGGGCAACAAGTTCTGATGTTTACGCAAGAACTTGGGTAAACGTTGTAAGAAGGACGGGCGAACATCAGCTTCGGCTAGACTTGGCACTAGGTTTGTTGGTTCATATAAGGATGTATAGACAGGGGCATTGGGGAAAAGTTCCAGAAGGACACTTACTACTTGTTCCGAACCACCCATGTTGGTTAGCCACTCATGAATTATAGCTATTTTTGGCTGGTATCCTTCACTATTCATCTTTTACAGCTTCCTTTGCATTCTTTGTCATCTTGTCCCCCAATTGTCAGCGAGTGATCTCAAACCTCTATAAACTTCACTTGTTGAAGCCTGTAATACTCAAGCCTTATTCTTTATAGCCAATTCTAAGACAATCTGCCTCATAGCAATTTCTGCCATCAAATATGATAGATTGCCTTCATAGTTTCTAGGAATTTGTTTAATATTCGCACACGTTGCATCTCACAAAGCCGCCATTTCATTTATGAAACTTATTCTAGCTACCAACATTGCATTAGCTGCATATTTGGTCAACTCTGCCGAACGAACATCCATACGATTAAGCAGAAGTTCAGAATCGGTTATTGATCTATATTCATTTTCCATTAACTGGAATGATTAATCATTTTCGCCTAATAGATCCCCTTCGCTCTATACACTAATTATTTATTTCTAATGCGGACCAACTTCGATAGATTTCACGCTAATACCCAACATTCTTCTGTCTTCACTTTGCAATAATTCATTTGGATTCCAAAGAAACGGTACTTCAAAGCTAATTACTCTCTGACTGCTATCACCGCTATCAATTGCTAATTCGATTTCGCGATGACCTGGTTCAGGGAATGCCACACTTGTTTGGAAACGTCCATCGACACCAACATCGCAACGATAATTTCCTGGAAAACCGCTTCCTAAATTAATTATTAATATTGAATTACCACCATCAGGAATATTCACCATTACTTCTGCGTGAAGGTTGGCGGTCCAGCGCCACAATTCTATATCATGCCATGATACAATATCAAGCAAGTAGGCGTCACTGGCTGGAGTTCCGAATTCGATGATATCAGGAAATTCGGGCTTACCCATTTTGATTGGCATGATTTGATAAACTTGTGATGCAGGAAGTGGAATAAACCTTGATATTTTTCGATTGGCACGTGTCACATAAATACCGCATTCCATCGAACGATTGGAAAACTTCTCTGTAAACTTAGAAAGATGGCGCAATCTGCTCTGACCACAGAAAATGGTATCATTTTGAATAACCAACCCTCGGGTAAATCCTTGATACTGTATAATCTCATTGTCATGAATAATCTCATTGTCCTGGATGACAACTGAGAAATTCATAGAATCGCAATAGGCCGTCCTTCCGTTTTTGATTATCACGCTGTGTGGCATACATAAGCCAGAGAGAATGATTACATTTTGAGGGTCAACGAAATTTGATTTCCTCAAGTTTAAAGAAGTAATATCTACCTCTATAATACAACCGGCATCCGGCTTTGTTCTTGTATTCCAGTCCCACCTCCAGTTACCATGGGGTGTAAACATAGAAACCATTAATTTCGAACCATGGATCCACAGATCGTTAATATGATTTTCATCCATGTCCGACATGTTAAACTTAATTTCGCCTATTCGTTCCAATGATTCAATATCGTAAAACCCCACAGCATTTCTCTTGGTCTCTGCAACGAACAAAAACTTTTCATCAAAGGAGACAATGCCATGCACATCGAGGTCTTCAAGATTTCCGGCCATCTTTGAAATTAAATCAGCATCAAAGATGAGAAATCCGTGCGTATTTGTAACAACAAAGATCCGTTCCCCAACTCGAACCGCTCCTCTGCAATCACCCTCAAAGACCTTTTGCCACATATTTCGTTCAAAATCCATCAAAAATATTCCACCATTATCAGAGTCATCGCTGTTACACGTAACTAGAAATTTATCTCTTAAAAGCGAAAAATTCGGATCGTTCCTTAATCCATATAATAACATTAATTTGGCCTCCTTCATGGTTGTTACCTTTCAAGTCCTATGATGATAATTATTATTCCCAATAGGACTTATGAACAGCCACTTTTTTATAGTTCATTGATATTACTATATATCTTTTCTACATTCGGTTTATCTTCAAAATTAATACGTTTTTTCTCGATAACCAAAGGACGTTTCATGATCCTAGTATTGATATTCATTATATATTCGCCTACAAGCCCAATGAAGAACAACTGAATTGAACCCATGAAAAAGACGCCAATGATTATCGGTGCAGTGCCAGCTAAAAACCTGTCCCAATATATAAGTTTCAAAACTAAATAGATAAGCACAACCAGCATGCTGATTCCGGAGGCTATAAATCCTAGAATCGTTGCTAATCTAAGACCTATTTTGGTGTAAGAGGTAAAGCTGAGCATAGCCGCGTCATACAGTCGATACCAGTTATTACTTGTTATACCTGCGCGGCGTTTTGCTTGTTCATACGGGATATCTTTACGTTCCGACCCAAGTTCCGCCACAATTCCGCGGAGAAATGGCGTTGGATCATCTAAATCTCTTAGCACCTGGATAAAGCTTTTATCGTATAAACCAAACCCTGTAAAATGTTCTATCTGTTCCACATCAGACATTCTTTTAATTGTTTTATAGTAAAAGGAGCGCAAGAGGTACATTAGTTTATTTTCTTTGCTGGTTTCTTTGATAGCACAAACTAGTTTAAAGCCTCGCTCCCATTCAGCAACAAATTTAGGAATCATCTCAACAGGATCTTGAAAATCTGCACACATTAATATGGCACAGTCACCCGATGTCTGGCAAAGGCCATAATATGGTGAGTTAAATTGTCCAAAGTTTTTAGAATTGAAAATTGCTTTAATCTTTTTATTTTGGACACATAAACTAAAAAGCTTTTCTCTTGTTGTATCTTGCGAGCAATTATCAATAAAGATAATCTCATAGTCATACTGTGGCAGATTGCTTTGAAATTCATTTACGATTGCTTCCGCTAGAGGGATTACATTTTCCTGCTCATTCCAACACGGCACAAGTACACTTATTTTATTCATAATTTTTCCTTTTTCACCATTTCTATAATTTCATTAACCCCTTGGGCAAAAGAAATTTCGGGAGCCCATCTCGCCACAGATATAAGTTTATCTACCTCAGGCTCGAAACTTACCATACCCTCTGTATTATAGGGCATTACACCAAATTCCAAAACGCTATTAGACATGGTTAGCCTTAACATTTCATATACAAAATCTTTTAACGGACGACTTACGCCTCTGGCAATATTGTAAACGCCCGACGGTGCAGAACTAAGAAGTAAAAGCGCATTTACAGCATCTAAAACATGCAGAAAATCCCAGCTTTGGGTGCACTCAGTTAGGGGAATATTTTTGTTTTTTATCATTTTTTTGATAACTGACATGATTAGTGTTCCTTCAAAATCACCTTTGCCGTATACGCTAAAAAGACGTGCCCATACAAATTTTACACACAGTCTATCCGCTAGTTTTCTTCCGTCTTCACAAGTACGGAGCTTAGCCTTTCCGTATTCTGTTAGAGGGGCAACTTTATAGTTTTCTGTTATTTTGCCCCTGCACTCTCCATATTCTGCTTGGGAGCCCACACCCACAAAGCATTTACAACCTAGTTCACACGCAACTTTAATTGCTTTAATAGAACACTGATAGTTGTTCTCCTGCAATAACTTATCATCACGGGCAGGAGCACGAGTACCCTCCCATGCAAGGTGATAAAAAACATCCACCGGTATAGAAATCCTACTGAGGAGATTTTCAATTTCTTGTAATGACAACTCCAAAACAGTTAGATTTCTATGGGGCCTTAACTTGTTATTATTTGGCGAATTTGGACGGACCACCGCAAAGACATGGTTATTTTCATCTGACAACAACAGATTTAAGAGATGTACCCCAATAAAACTCGTTGCTCCTGATACAACGATATTTTTCATATCGATGCCCTTTTGTCCCGTATCAGCCTGTCAAATAATTCTCGCTCTATTAATGGATCTTGGTCGTGAATAGGCTTACCCATGGAAAGCTTTGGAAAGGTATATGTCTTATCGTTACACAGGACATTAATAAAAGCAGGGCCTGAGCAAGCGAAAATTTGTTCGAGAATTTCACAATCGCTCAAGTTCGCTATTGTATATGTTTTGAGGCCATATGCCGCAGCAACCTTACAAAAATCAGGTGTAGTGTAACCTCTATCGGCAGATGTTTGAATAAAATTAGAATCAAAATACATTTCCTGAAAATGTCTTATCATTCCTAGAGAATGATTATTCATTAGCAAAATTTTAATAGGTAACTGCTCTCTAACTATAAATTGCAGCTCCTGTATATTCATTTGTAAGCCACCATCTCCATTGAAAGAAACAACAGGTAATTTACTTGCGTAATATGCTCCTATAGCCGCAGGCAACGAATACCCCATGGCACCATGGCCACCTGAGAATAGTATCTTTTGTCCCGACTTTACTTGGAATGACTGGGCCACCCAAACCTGATTTTGGCCTACATCTGTAGTAATAACTGCATCTTTAGGTATATAGGTACTAATTTTTTCAATCAAAGCATTCGTTGGCTCGTTATCTATTTGGGAAAGCTCTGATTTTAGATAGCGACATTCATTTAACCAACTTTGATATATATTATCGAATTTAAACCTATCATCTAAATTCATAGCAGGGAGTAGCTTTCTGATATCACATAGCAAAAGTCGTTCATCTTCTTTAATTTTGTTAGTTGCCTCTCCTTCGTCGATATCTATACGTATCAATTTAGCATTTTCTGCAAAAATCGTCTTGTCGTTCCCTGTCTGCCTGCAATCCAAACGAGAGCCTATGGATATTATTAGGTCACACTTAGCTAAGGCAAAGTTCGCAAATCGGTGACCATATGCGCCTAAAAATCCAAAACAATAGGGGGAATCAGAGGGAATACAATCTATCCCTATCATTGTTGTAACAACTGGAATTTTTATTTTTTGAATCCATTGATCAAACTCTTGTGTCATTCCTGCACTTCGGATTCCAGCGCCCGCATTAATCACAGGTTTTTTTGCCTGCGATAATTCATGCAGTAAAGTTTCCATCTCATCGAGATAACCACCTGTATGGTCAAGAATGGGACAATAACTTGGCAATTTCTCTGGATCAATCTCCGTACGTTGAATATTCATTGGAACATCCAACAGAACAGGTCCCGGACGACCATCCATACTGATAAAGAAAGCCTTTTCCAATTCGTAACGAATACTTTCAGCTTCGGTAATCTGTACAGAATATTTAGTAATTGGATTTGCAATGCTGACAATATCTGTTTCCTGGAATCCCCTTTGGCGCACCCGCAATTCGCCCCTTAATTCATTGGTGTTAACCTGACCTGTAATAAAAATACAAGGAATAGAATCAAAAAAAGCATTTGCTACCCCTGTAATTAGATTTGTTGCACCAGGGCCACTAGTGGCATATGCCACGCCAGGTAAATTGGAGGTTTGTCCATAACCACAGGCACAGAAAGACGCCCCCTGCTCATGATAGTTCACATGAGCATTTATGGAACCTTTATATTTATCGAAAGAATCCATAAGATGGGTAACCATTCCACCAGGATATCCAAACACATCAGTTATTTTCATTTGGACTAAAAAAGAGACAATATAATCACTTAGTTTCACAGAAGATCCCCCCTTACTTAAATGCCCAAAACTTATTAATCAAAAAATTCAACGGTATTGTGATAACCAAGTTAATAATCGGTGCAAGATACTTAGCTATTCCTAGTATCTCAACCATCAAAAACAGCAATATCGTGCCCAATACAAAGGTTAATCCATATGCCATAAAAGTTTTTAAAATAGTCTTCGAGTGCCCCTGCTCACTTTTCTGAAAAACATATTTATTGTTCCAATAATAGGAATTCAGTACACTGACTACGAAGCCGACCGTATTCCCTAAAATATATAAAGTGGGGTTAATAAATAAGAAGGCATAATAGATTGCAAGAGAAATAGACGTATTTAAAACGCCAACCAGTCCGAACTTAGCAAACTGTTTTACAAAACTATTAAAATCCTCTTTGCTGTGAATCTTTAGTTTAGATAATGAGCTCATCTAGTTTACAGCACCCTTTATGGTCTTAGCCATATAGTCAATCATCTCATCGGTCATTCCTGGATACACGCCAACCCAAAAAGTATCCTTCATAATGCGGTCTGTATTGGTTAGCTCACCAACGACTCGATATCCTTTGCCAGTGGTGCGCATTTCATTAAAGCAGGGGTGCTTAATCAGATTACCGGCAAAAAGCATTCTAGTCTGAACACCATGATTTTCTAGGTACTGAACCACGGAGTTACGGTTAACGTCTGCTTTGCAGGTAACCAGAAAACCGAACCAGCTTGGAATGGAATTTTCGCAAGGCTCTGGGAGAATCAGTTTATTACTAACTTCCAGCAAAGCAGCTTTAAGGCGGTCAAAGTTATGGCGTCTGCGTTCTACAAATGACGGGAACTTGTTCAACTGGGCAACGCCCACGGCTGCCTGCATATCGGTCGCCTTAAGATTATAGCCAAAGTGAGAATAAACATATTTATGATCATAGCCTAGCGGAAGCTCTCCATACTGTTTGTCAAACCGGTGTCCACAGAGATTATCTTGACCAGAGGGACAAACGCAGTCCCGTCCCCAATCACGCAAGGATTTAATGATTTTACCAAGCAGTGGATCATTTGAATAGACCGCGCCACCTTCTCCCATGGTCATGTGATGGGGCGGATAAAAGCTGGAGGTCCCAATGTCACCGATGGAGCCTGTTAATTTTTCTTGCCCATTAATACTATATATAGAACCTAGAGCGTCGCAATTATCCTCAACTAGCCACAGCTTGTGCTTGTCACAGAAAGCCTTAACTGCCAATAAATCAAAGGGGTTGCCAAGAGTGTGGGCAATCATAACCGCCCTAGTCTTGTCTGATAGAGCTTTTCCCAACATGGAAACATCGATGTTATATTGAGGAATGGTCACATCGACAAAAACAGGAATCGCTCCAAATTGGATAATCGGTGCCACAGTGGTCGGAAATCCGGCTGCCACTGTGATAACCTCATCACCGCGCTTGATCGCGCGATCGCCAAGCAGTGGAGAAGTTAGCGTCATAAAAGCAATTAGATTGGCTGAGGAACCGGAGTTTACCAACGCACAGTTTATTACGCCTAAATAAGAAGCGAATTTCTGTTCGAATTCATCGGTGTAGCGACCCGCAGTTAGCCAAAATTCGAGAGAGCTATCAACGAGATTGACCATCTCTTCATGATCATAGACGCGGGATGCGTAAGGAATACGCTTACCATCTTGAAATCCCTTGTTTTGATTGTGATAGGTATCGCAATAAGTGGACACCATCCTTAGAATCTGTTCCTTTGCCTGCTGCTCTGTCATATTTCTAAACATTTCTTGTCTCCTATCTGGCTAAAAATTCTGCAATCTGTTTATCCATGATTGCGGGAATATCGCCTCTTGCTAGGTATACTTTGGTCCAGTCCACGGTTTTATCAATGGCATCGGCAACATTCCAGCGAGGTTGCCAGCCCAAGGTGGTCTTCAGCTTGGAACAATCAAGCTTGAGGAAGTTTGCCTCATGAGGACCGCCGACTAATTTATTTTCCCATGTTTGTCTATCGCCCCATTTTTTACAGAATAGGTCAACAAGGGTTCCTGTGGTAATACAGTCACAGTCATCTGGACCAACATTATAATAGTCCGCGTATTTTCCGTCTTCATATTGCCTTGCTGCAATCATCAGATACGCGTAAAGAGGCTCCAACACATGTTGATAGGGACGAGTCGAGTGGGGATTGCGCACTATAATTGGCTCTTTTTTTTCTGCTGCCCGAATACAGTCAGGGATAATCCTGTCATTAGCAAAATCACCGCCACCGATGACATTTCCGGCTCGGGCAGTGGAAATTGCCACTTGACCGTCAGCAAAAAAAGAGTTTTTGTAGCTGTGAGTTACAAGCTCTGAGCAGGATTTTGAATTAGAATAAGGATCAAAGCCGTCCAAAGGCTCATTTTCCCGATAACCCCATGCCCATTCATTATTCTGGTACACTTTGTCCGTGGTGACGTTTAGAAATGATCGGACGCAGTTTGATGTCCTAATGCATTCCAGAATATTAACCGTTCCCATGACGTTGATTTCATAGGTTTTATGAGGATCTTTATAGCTGTCGCGTACAATGGGCTGCGCCGCAAGATGTAGCACAATTTCCGGTTGTGCTTGTTCAAAAGCGGATTTAAGGTAGGTAAAATTGCGTACATCGCCGACGATAGAAGTCATTTTATTCAAAACGCCGCAAATCGAGAAAATATTAGGATTAGTAGGAGGCTCTAGTGCATAACCGGTAAGAATCGCGCCTGCATTTACTAACATGCGACACAACCATGAACCCTTAAACCCCGTGTGCCCTGTTACAAATACTTTTTTACCCTTGTAAAAGCATAAATCCATCTTTATCACCTTACCACTTTTTCCAGGGAGCTTGTCCACTAGACCATAATTCTTCCAGATAGTGCTTGTCACGCTGGGTATCCATACACTGCCAGAAACCGTCGTGTTTGTGAGCTTTTAACTCGCCTTGACTTGCGACAGCTTCCAACGGTTCTTTTTCGAATACTGTCCAGTCCCCTTTAATATAATTAAAAATTTTAGGTTCTAAAACCATAAAACCGCCGTTAATTACACTGCCATCGTCCTTTTGTTTTTCGCGAAAGGCGTGAATAGTGTTAGCCTTGTCAATATCAAGCACGCCAAAACGCTGACCAACGTTAATCGCTGTCATTGTTGCAATTTTTCCGTGAGATTTATGGAATTCGACTAATTTATTAATATCAATATCACAAACACCGTCGCCGTAGGTAAGCATAAACGCCTCTTCACCAATGTATTTTTGAACTCTTTTCACTCTGCCACCGGTCATCGTTTTAAGGCCTGTGTCAACAAGTGTTACCTTCCAAGGTTCAGCAAAGTTATTATGTACCTCCATTTTGTTTTCATCCGAAAAATCAAATGTGATGTCGCTTCTATGTAGATAGTAATCCGCGAAATACTCCTTAATCATATAGGCTTTGTATCCGCAACAAATAACAAATTCATTGAAGCCATAAAATGAGTACAACTTCATGATATGCCATAAGATAGGCATTTCCCCAATCTCAATCATTGGCTTAGGTTTTAAATGACTTTCTTCTGAAATCCGGGTTCCGAATCCGCCGGCTAAAATTACCACTTTCATCTTTTTACCCTCATTTCTTTTCCGTAGAGTTTAAAGCTACATTGTAATCATTAAAAAGACATTCTAAGTACTTTGCAACGTATGAAGTCTGTTAAATAGGCGATACCGTAAAGTCAGTCATCATAAAGAACAGGTGCCTAGGGTCTCCTGGAGCATCAACTTGCTTGGCGTCTGTCCAAAATTCAATCTGTGTATTTCCAGGTGGCAACTCAACGGTTTGTGTCCAAATTGTTCCTAGTTTATTAAGTTGTATGGTATCAGAAAACAAGGGAGACCTGACCTTAATCGTCGATGGCTCACTGTACCCCGTCGAGAGTTTCCCCGACATCTTTACTTTTATGGGTGAAAAGGTTGGGTTCACGATAGTAATTGAGCTATTGTTGTCACTCCATCTCCATTCCCCGTATTGGTTTTTTTCAAGATCGTAAAAACCGCGTCCCCAATCTATGTCGACATTGGATAGATCCATCATGGCCTTGTTACGAGTAACCTGAAGTGAGGAAAGTTGAATTACAGGATTGTCAGTAGAGAAATCCACGCTGTATCCACGCCTATTCAACGAAGTTGCCATCTGTACAGCGAAAGTATGCTGATTATACGTGTAATGTAAAAGACCTTTTGAGTTAATTATTAGGTTACTGTCCGCCCCTGTTGACTGAGCATAAGTACCCATTACGCTCAGCGAACCTGGCATTAAAGAATAAATATAAAATTTTTTCCCAAACGCTAATTTGCCAGGGTCTCTCCTTAGGGTAGAAGCAAGTAACACTGCATCATAGGGATTATCATCCGTCTTAATTATGTATAATACTGAATACTCATTAATTGAACCCGCTTTATCTGGATCTAGCGATTTAACTACGTTGAAACTTCTGCCTGTCTGTTTATGAACGAAATCTGACCAGTCGTTCGGCAAGAAATATTGAAAGTCCTCAAAGAGGGACGGCGCAACGATAATACTATCATCCTGTAATCCTCCAAAAAAATCAGAAGTAACAAGTTGGTTCATTAACTGTATTTTCACATTCATATTTTTCTCTTCAAGGTTAACATAATGATTTGAGATACCCGTCAACAGCGAAATCCCGCCAACCATCATTGAAAGAACTAAAATGCAGACTATACGTATAAAAGAATTTAGATGTTTATTTATAAATCCTGAAATTATCACGTAAAATATCGAAAATAGTATTACGAGAAAAATGTAGGAAAAAAAAGTTCCAACGTACGCGTGGGAGCCCAATTCCACTAATCTACGGTACTTTGCCGTAAAACCATAAAGACAATTGATAGAAAAAGTTAAGATAATCAGAATAATAATTAAAGCAAGAAGTTTCTTTTTTGGGACCGTTACACTCTTATCTGTTTTATATAACAGGTAAAAGGAAAGGAGTAATGAAGCTAGTGAACCGACAATTGTCAGTGGTTCCACAGCATTAAGTAATTGGAAGGCATTCTGAGTATGTAACTTCTGAAGAAAGAAAAAATACATAGGTAAAGCAGACACTGTAAATTGAAAAGCAACCTTAAAGAATAAGGGGAGATCAGTAAGCGACATCTTGAATGCATTACCATCGTAATTGGTTGGAAAAAATCTTCTCCATAAAAACGATAATCCAACAAATAAAAATAAAGACAAAATAAAGGGTGAATAAACAACTATTCTTGTCTTAAGTTGATTTTTAACAGATTTATCAAAGAAAGGTACTAAAACTAGCAGAAAAACAAAGGATTCATACACAGATATTCCATAGAATGATAGTAAGAAAATTAAAAGACCCCGAGTGAAATTTGGATTCGAACTAAACTTCTCAAAGGCTAAAAATGATAGAAATATACTAATCAAGGGCAAATGAAAAGCCAAGGGATATGCTGTAATCAGATTGTATGTGTCAGAATTCTGAAGCCAACTAAAAAAGAACAAAAGGACAAAATACCCAAGTTTTTTGATATAGGTAATTCTAAAAAATGAATAAGCAATAACTAATAAAAGAATAACGTGGCTCAAATCTCTAATAATTACTGAAATAGCTAAGCTATTGAACAAATAAGGAAACCTTGTTATGGGTAATTGATAAATAAGCTGAAATCTTCCCTGCGCAATCGCTCCTGAAATAGGTGATGAAAATGTATTCATGAAGTTCCTGAAATCATCATTGGTTGTGAACGGAATATCAGAAAATGGTAACAGCGCCAAAAATATAAGTATTATAAAGAATGACGCAAGAAGGAAATTTTCTGATTGTGTAACACTTTTTAATTGATTGATGACTTTTCTCAAATTCATCATCCTCTCTAGAACATGAACATTTTCGTTCTTGTAATTGCACGATTGATTCAGTTGTAGTTATCTATCCATTTTCGAGATTTACATTTAGTGCTTCTCCACTCTTCTCCACAAACCACGCCACTCCCTCCTGTACCATATCCACCTGCACAATATATCTTCCCTGTTGCTCAGGAGCTTTCATTTGTAATGGCATAGTGACCTTCTGACCTGGATAGAGATCTTTTGGCAGAATTCCCCGCAGTCCATCATTGATAACCGACATTTTATTGGCATCCAAAATATGATAAGACATATGAACTGGATTTGAACCAGCGTTCGGCCAGATAAAATTGCCCGTATTTTTCACCGTTACGTATATGCTTAGAGTTTGTCCAGGCTTACAGTCCAATGTTTTCCTATCGACAGTAAATTGTTGACCATAGATTTTTGCTGCCTGGTCAAAACCGTTGAGTGTCATGTAATGAACATTCATGACCCGTGCGCTGAAGACAAGCATACCTAGAATGAGAAGGGGTAAGATAATTATAACCCCAGTTTCTCCCTTGTGTTTCACTCCAATACTCCTCCCCATTATTTTCTAAGCTGAAAACATTCTTCATAAATAGTCAGTGTCTCCCGTGCACACTTTTCCCATGTAAATAATGAGGCTTGTTTGATGCCTTTGTCCGATAGGCTTTTGCGCAACTCCGCCGACGACACCACCTGTAAAATTGCGTCGCTCAACTCTTCAACATTATAAGGATCTATTAAGATCCCTGCATCCCCCACTACCTCAGGCAAAGAAGATACTTTCGATGTGATTACCGGTACCCCACATGCCATGGCTTCTAACGGAGGAAGACCGAAACCCTCGTAGAGCGATGGATAAACAAAGGCTAAGGCCATATTATAGAGAATTGGTAAATCCTCCTCTGATACATACCCAGTAAATGTAACATCATCCAACAATTTTAATTCCTGAACCCGCCTGTATATGGGGCCATTTAGCCATCCCTTTCCGCCCGCCAACACTAAACCGACAGAGGACTTCCCTAGCTTCTCTTTAACTATTGAGAGGGCTTCAATAAGACGCTCTAAGTTCTTTCTTGGTTCGATGGTCCCCACATACAAGAGGAACTGTTCAGGAAGGTTGTACCTCTTCCGAACAGTCTGCAATAATTCTTCATTTTGCTGAAGAGGGCTAAATCCTGTCGATACCCCCAGAGGTGTTACAACGATCTTATCTTCAGGAACTTTAAGCAGATCCACGATTTCCCCCTTGGCGCTTTGCGAAGCGGTAATGATCCTATCCGCACTTCTCATCCGCTTTTCATAGAATCTCAACATCTGTACTCGCTTCCATGGATGATATTGTGGAAACAGCACGTATGACATATCAAAAATATTTGTCAAAGTTGCTCCACTAAACGGTCGCGGAACATAGTTTGGCTCATGATACACATCAAAGCTCTTCGAAAATCCAAACACATCAACCGGAAGATATTTATATAAATTTCGTCCCGCCTCAACCATATTTAACTGGGGAAATAATCCTGATAAGGCTTTGGGATCTTTGTGGACAGCGATAGAAACATCGGCACTGCAGCCCATGCGCACAAAAGCTTGCAACAAATTATATGTGTAATTTCCGATACCGGCTCTTGTGTTTCCAATACTTTGAGCATCAATTAAAACCTTCAAGCTTTTTGCTCCTCCAAAACGCAAAATTAAGCATCTAACAAAATTTAGCGCACTTTGCTAGCTACTCAATTCTGTATTCGATCCAAATCATCTAATCCATCGAACGAATTAATCTACTTTCTAGCTCAATTCTTAAAACTTCAGAAATCGTCTTCCAATCATACTTTTCTTCGACCAACTGACGAGCTGCAACAGAAATACCTGTTAACGTTTCATCTGATTTCTGAATTAAATCTGTAATAGCTTTAGGCATGTCTTCAACGTTAGCCACGAAGATTTCTTTGTCCCGGGTAAAATCAATACCCCTTGTTCCGAATTCAGTCGACACAACAGGAATTCCTGCCGCCATATAATCAAACATCTTTAGGTTGGTTCCTGATCCAGATAACATGGGGTTAAGAGCCAAATCAACTGTTCCAAACAAAACACTTTTCTCGTTCTCTTCAAGAACGCCTATCAAGCCCACATTATCAGGAATAACCTTCCCTTTGAAGTATAAACACTGACTCCCCATGAGAAGAAATTTAATATCAGGTAGTGCTTTGGCTATTTCAAAAACCCTATCAGCGGCTTCCAGATTGGGTGGATGCCAACTTCCCATAAATAGAACCGTCTCTTCATTCTCCAAGCCAAGTTTTCTCTTATTCGTCCGTCTTTGTTGTTGCGTTACGAAGGTGATCTCTTCTACATCAACCCCATTCGGGACAACAACAAATTTCGCTAATTCTATTCCGTATAGCTGATGCAGGCGATTTGCGTCATCAGCCGAACAAGTCATTATCATTTTTCCCTGTTCACAACTCATCTTTTCAATGCGGAAGACGTCGTCAATTATCGATTTAGCGTGTTTAGGTAATAGTCTACTCTTTAGATCAAATTCGACGTTATGCGCTTCGTAAATTATTCTAGCCTTCCCTGCAACACGAAGAACTTCGTCCAACAAGTAGGGATGTGATACAACAATTATTTCAGCATCGATGACTGCTTCCCTAAGCGTGGAACCGTACCCTGGCGTTAATTCAGAAAGCAAGGGCATTGCTACATCGGTAATCGGAATTCCGACATTTCTTTCAATATCCCACTCTTTTTCTTGATGAAGTTGGGTTTTCGGAATTCGTATTTCTCTTAATCCAGGAGCAATTTCCTCATTAAAAGCACTTTCGTTCGCGTTTGTAAATGAGATAATTTTAATATCATAATATCGCGCCAAACTTTTATAGAGATTATATATTCGACTCTGACCTCCCCCCAAGGGTGGGAAGATGGGAAACGTGGTAGTCACAACCATTTTCGGCTTAACCGTTATTGATGCGACTAATTTATGTTCTGATTCAGGTATAACTGTGTTAAGGAAATTATTCCAAGTCAAGTTTTCCACCCTTGAAAACCCGTTATTCCCCATAATAACGGCACTCTGTTGATTGTTCTCCAACATTTCCATTGCTTTGGCAATGCTTCCGGCATCAGGCGATACGCACAATCCATTCTCATCATTTACGACAAACTCGTTGGTTCCACCAGAGTCCAAACAAGTAATCACTGGTTTCTTTCTCATGAACGCTTCTATGGTCACTAAGCCATAATCCTCTTCAAAAGGAACGTAAAGAACCGCAAGACAATTGTCATAATGCTGGGCTATCAAGGAATCGTGACAATAGCCTATAAATTGAATTCGTGGGTCCGAGCCAGCCATCTTCCTCAAAACTTGCTCATCAGGGCCAGTTCCGGCTATGACAAGCGGAAATTTACAAGAAGACAGTTTTATCGCTTCGACGAGAAGGCTAACCCGTTTGGCCCCATCTAATCTTGAAACTGTAAAAAAATAATTTTTATACGAAATTGTTTTAATAGAAACATTTATTGGGGGAGGATAAGCAACAATGTATTTCGATTCGGGAGGCAGATAATCCGCTCTTTTCGCAACCGTTTCCGAAATTGCAAAATACCTTCGTATCTTTGAAGGGGCAAGTGCCCCTTTATCCATGTAATGAACTATTTTTCTAATCAATGGACCCGGGAAAAGGGTCTCAGTTTCTGGAATCTCATTCTTGTGCAATTTCATCTCTAAGTAACACTGAAAAAACTCCTGAAGTGTAGGATTGCTCCACGTAAGATTCATAAAATCATTTAATTTACTAATATGTTTAGAAGTAGATTTTACGTCTAAAGACATTCCTGTAAAATGGTAGGTATCATACAGACCTCTTAACTTATGCACCATATAATTAATATGATTTTCATGTCGAATCATCCAACTCGGATATTTGGTAGATATGATCATATCAAAATGCGAAAGATCCAGCATCCAATATTCATAGTAAGTATCGATTAACTCCCAAAAACCCTTTTCTCTGGATGGAAGTTTTATCAATTCTGCCTGACCGGATGTCAGAAGGTTAATTTGGGAAGTCATCTCCCACAGAAATTTTTCCATACCACCAATCGTATAGGGGACTGGACTAGGACCAACAACCGCAATTTTCATACGTTTCCTCCATTTAACAAACTTAAGTCTGTTAAGGATAGAGCCACTTGTCGAATGCTTTCTTCGTCGCTCTCGCAAAACCCCAATTCATCTAGGAGTAAAGCGATCTCTTCAATCAGGTTATCCATGCTTCGGTCGTCCCCTTTAAATGGTTGCTGTCAAATGTTTAATGACATCATCCCAGTTAATGTCTTTGATCTTACTAAACCCATTTTTACCTAAATATTCGCAATAGGACTTATCTATATAAAGCTCTGTGATACACGCTCCCAACAAACCAGGATCAGCTTGTTTGGCAATCTTCCCATTAACATCGTGTTCAGCAAATTCGAGTACACCACCAGAATCACTACACGTTACTACTGGCTTTTTCGAAAGAAAGGCTTCTAAGGTAATATATCCATAATCCTCGTCAAATGGGGCAAAATATACGGCAAAGCAATTCGCGTAGAGTTCTATGAGCTTTTCATCATCAACATATCCGGCAAATTCTACCCTTCCATCTAACTTCAATTCTTTCGTTAATTGCTTTAAATAAGGTTCCATACCCCCAGTTCCGGCAATGATACACCGAATACGTTTATCTGTATAAGTTAGAGATCTAAGCAGTAAATCGATTCTTTTCAATCCCTCTAGTCTGCCTACAGAAAGAATATAGTCACCAAAGTTCTGGCAATGATATTTACCTTGAAGTTTTGGTGGATGATACAATGGCGTGGATTTAATCCTATTGTAGTGTTTCAAACGTTCTGATGTATTCCTCGCAATTGTGTAAATCCCCTTACTTTCAGCGAGTGTTTTATTATCTACTCGAATAATCTGGTCACGAATCGTCTGGTCATCTGGATTATGCCTATCAAAATCACTATATGGAGTACCAAAAAGGTCGTATACGGCTCTATGCTGATGAAAAAGCCACATTACTTTATTGGGGTGTTTAACAGCATATGATGGAAACTTCGTAGCAATAAGTAGGTCGATCGAGTTTCCCGCGATCTTTTCTAGATTTAGCATTCTCCAAGCCATAATATTTTTGATAATTTCGATTTTAGGACTCCATTGGAAAGGTATACTAATCATTTCTACCAGATATCCCCGTTTTTTAAGCTCAATGCACAAAGATTCAACACAAATCTCTGCTCCACCTCGAATAAATGGGACACTCGCAAACGTTACAATAATCCTTTTCTTCCTGTTCAATGCTTGAACCACCTCATAATTAAATTACAACCTCCTTAGTGCTTGAGCAGCCTATTTATATGCAATAATTGCATAGTCTTGTGGTCCGTTAAGTAATTCGTTTATACGCCTTATTCCACTGTTAAATTCGATCAGTTCTTTTTCGTAGGCCTCAATCTTAAGTCCTGAAAGTAGATCTTTTTCTGGAGTATTCAAAAATCGCAGATTACTATTCTTAAATCCCTTCGAATCCATGATAAACTTTAGGGTTTCTGGATGAACGGGGCGAACATGAGTAATATCTGCATAGAACCAATTACTTACTGCTATCGGATTCTGAGTATTTATGGTTTCTAAAACGATTACTCCCCCTCCTCTGGATTTCAGCAAACACAAGTCAATAAATCTAAGTAACTCGAACGGCCTCAAATGCTCAATCACTTGGGCTGCAATAATCCCATCCAAACTATTGTCATCCTGTCCTTCCAAACAAGTAAATAAATCCGCCTGAATAACCGGTAGACCTCTGTCTTGACAATAGCCCACCATGTCCTCATTGAGATCTATCCCCTGTACGCCAACACCGTTTTCCATCAAAAGCTCCACAAATTCTCCTCGGCCACAGCCGATATCCAAAACCTTATTTTTACCTCTGAAGTAATCGAGATACACTCGCTGCCGTTCTTTTATGTCCTCCCTACTTCCACGAAATCTCCGTTCGAAGAGAAAATAGTCGATGTCCAGATTTTCCTCTTTGTCTTCTCGCACTAATCGCTCCACTGTCCGAACACCTGGTTCAAGATGAAGTCCTTTGTTGATTTTCCTTTCCAGCCGCCTAAGCCGATCTGCTATCAACGTTAGCTCGGATTCCAAGCAACGCTTGGTCTGTTCATCGACCAAGGCCAAAACTTCACTCCTTCCGGCAGATTCAGCCATTCGGACATCGTCTAACTCTGCCCTGTCTGCCTTCTTAGCCAGCATATCCCGAATGGCCTCCAGTTTGGATTCATCTACTTTGCTAGCAAGATGACCTTTCATTGCCTCAAGTTCTTCTGCGCCCGCTTTTCCAGCGAGGTATTCTTTTAAGAGATCAACATCATTCCGATCAGCCTTAGCCTGTAATTCGTCGGTTAACGTCCCTACACCTGCACCTGCACTGCTAAGCTCTTTAAATTGGGTATTAACCCCATTCAATATGGCCTCGAAGTCTTGAAGAGCCTTAGATTGTTTGTGAGCGTAATTGCTCAAAATATTAATAGATCTCGTTACACTCCCGTTAAACTCCCGCTGCTGCTCCATTGAAGGATTGACGTACCATCGCAGAAATTTTCGCATAAGCTTCTTACCAAAAACAATAAAGTGGCCAATCGTTTTACGGTGGGAAGTGATTGGAAAATCGATGTTGACATTCCACTTTAAATTATTCTGTCTCAGTTCAGCATCTAGGGAGTTGAGTTCATTGTCACCGGCCTCATTGCTCTCATGGTTCACACTGCCTACCATTTCGGGAAAGACCAGTGTTTTTTTTGCCTTCATCGCTTCCTGGATCCTTTCCATCACTTCTACGACCGTAAGTTGTGAGTTCGCCATTTTTCTCTCCTTTATTTCGATATACGAGACTAAAGTTATTTGATCTGCTACTTAAAAACTTCCCATTGATGATCCAAACGACACACCCCAACATCCTTAACGTGGGAATACATGTTGAATACTGCGCTTCGAATCCAATAATCGTACTCTGTCCCAAGACCGTCACTACTAGCTACGTTGAGATAATATTCCCCTTCAACTAGGTTCAGCTTTTCTATCTTAGCTCGGACAACAATTTCGTCACCTAGTTCCTCGACATTCACCGGATACCTGTCAATAAATGTATTTGTCCCATAGCACCAAAGATCATCATTACGGTAGATAGCAATCCCAAAAACTAGGCTGGATACAGGCCTGTTCTGCCGACAGCGCATCTCAATAACACACGGTTCACCACTCTCAAATGTTAATCTGGAGTGCCCCAAGCTGTCCAATAAAACTGCTTCTTTGATCTCCACTGCTCCATCGCCACGGCGTTTAGTATGACTGGTCAATTGAGCAGAGGCAGGTACACTCTCGCCTATCTCTGAGTTCTCTCCGGCATCGGCCGAGATAGAGTCTTCTTTGATCCGCTCCGCCTGTTGCCGACTCTCCGCCTCCAATCTCAGGTTCTCTTGACCAAACATCGTCGCCCGATAATCATCTATCACATCAGCTGCAAGCCCTTGCCGAACCAATGTACCTTCATGGAGCCAAGCAAGCTCATCGCAAAGCATTTCTAACTGACCCAAACTGTGCGAAACTATAACTATTGTTGCACCTTGACTTTTAAAGGATTTCATTTTGTTAATACATTTCTTTTGAAAACTTTCATCCCCCACAGCTAGTATCTCGTCAATCAACAAAACATCAGGCTCTACGTTAATAGCAATAGAAAAGGCAAGTCGCATATACATTCCCGATGAATAGGTTCTCACTGGACTATCGATAAACTCCTCCAGTTCAGAGAAACTGATAATCTCATCCAATTTCCGATCAATTTCCTTCTTATTCAGACCAAAGATCGCTGCATTCATATAGATATTCTCCAGCCCACTGAAGTCAGGGTGAAAGCCTGCTCCCAGTTCGAGCAAACTAGAAATCTTACCTCTAACCTGGACACTACCTTTGTCCGGGTACATTATCCGAGTCATTAGCTTGAGAAGAGTACTCTTACCTGACCCATTCTGACCGATGAGCCCCAAGGTCTTGCCTTTCTCTACCTTGAGATCAACACCCTTCAGCACCCAGAGATCGTCATATTTGCGCCGATGACTAAAGAGAACCTTTTCCTTCAAGGTTGATGCTCTGTCGTGAAAAAGTCGGAATTTCTTCCAGATATCCTGGACCTCAATCGCATATTCCATCATTTTACTCCTAAACCTGTTCTGCGAAGCCTCTAGATAGGCGCATAAATACTAGATAGCCAAAAATAAGAACAAAAAATGCCATAAGCGCAAATATACCCAAGCCTGGGAAATATGGAAATACCCCATAATACAAGATATCCCTGTATGCTTCCATTATTGTTACCATTGGATTAAGAAAGAGATATTTTAAATATTTTGCTGGCACCATATTTAAGGGATATACGATAGGCGTTAGGTAAAACCAAGCCATTATTACTATGCCCCAAATATGTTCAACATCACGAAAGTAGACATTGACTGCAGCCAAAACCAAGCTAACACCAAAGGTGAATACGAACTCTATCACCATAACTAATGGTAATGCTAACACGCTCCAAGTCAGAGGAATATGAGAGAAAAGCAAGGCAATAAAGGCTACGAGAAAGCTTAAACCCATATTGACAAGACCTGCGGTAGCAGATGCAAGCGGAAGAATTTCTCGAGGAAAATATACCTTTTTGATAATGTTATGATTGCTGACAATTAGATTGGCTGCTTCTTGGGTTGTACTTGCAAAGAAGATCCAGGGCAACAGTACAACAAATAGAAACATCGGATAATGATCCACATTCATGCGCATAATTGTTGAAAATACAAGTGAATAGACTACTAACTGTAGCAGTGGATTAATAAACGTCCATAAAAAACCAAAAAAAGAGGCCTTATAGCGTGTGCGTAGATTGCGCTTCACCATATTCATATACATTTCTCGATAAGCATAAATCTCACGGAAGACAGCACCCATTAGGTGGAATCCCCATTTCTCACTTGCCCCAGATTATGACCCAGTCGCTCTAAATCTCTCTCCATCATCATGCGCACTAACTCTTCAAATCCTACAGCGCGTTCCCAACCCAAGACCCGACAAGCTTTATCAGGATTACCAAGGAGCAGTTCGATTTCCGCCGGGCGGAAAAACCTCGGATCCACAGCCACTAAGATTTTTCCCGTCGCTCGGTCTAATCCCTTCTCTCCTACGCCTTCTCCGTTCCATTCCAACTCAAAACCGGCATGTCGAAAAGCAAGTTCGACAAACTCTCTTACAGGATGTGTCTCTCCCGAGGCTATAACGTAATCATCCGCTTCTTTTTGCTGAAGCATCAACCACATGGCCTTGACATAGTCCCCCGCGTAACCCCAATCCCGTTTGGCATCCATATTCCCTAAGTATAGGGTGTCCTGTAAACCATACTTAATTCGCGCAACGGCGTCTGTGATCTTACGTGTGACAAACTCCATACCGCGACGTGGAGACTCATGGTTAAACAAAATACCAGAACACGCATACATCTGGAAGCTTTCCCGATAGTTCTTGGTAATCCAATGTCCATAGAGCTTGGCCACTCCATAAGGGCTCCGAGGATAGAATGGAGTTGTTTCCTTTTGGGGAGTCTCCTGCACTAAGCCAAACATTTCACTGGTTGAGGCCTGGTAAAAACGGGCTTCAGGTTTGACGACTCGGATAGCCTCAAGCAAATTGGTAACTCCAATAGCATTAATCTCCGATGTTGCTAGCGGTTGCTCCCACGATGTGGCTACAAAAGATTGAGCAGCTAAGTTGTACACCTCATCTGGTTGTGCGATCTTCAAGGCTCGGATAAGGGAGGCCATATCTGTCATATCCGCATAAATAAATTCAATGTCCTTCTTCAGATGTTCCACGGTTCCATAATCCGCCTTGCTCTTACGACGAACAACCCCATAAACTTTGTAGTCCTTTTCTAACAGTAGCTCTGTTAGATAGGAGCCATCCTGACCGGTTATCCCGGTGATTAAAGCATGTTTCATCTAGACAATCCCCTTCTTAGTTCGTAATTTCTGTCTACTTTCACTCAAAACCTTAGTTTAAGCTGAACGAGTTCACTTCAGGCGTATCTCCCACTCAGCTAATACCCCACTCAAGCTATCCTCTATAAGATAATGAGGTTCCCAACCAATTTCAGTTCTTATTTTATTATTATCTCCTACGGAGTAAATATTCTCCACAGGACGCATCTTGCTTTCATCAGGTTCCACATTCAGATTTCCATATTTCCTCCGCATGAGATCCAGAATATCACTGATTTTTCTGCCCTCGCCAGAACATATGTTGTATGTTTCACCCGGCTGACCTTTCTCGGCCAATAAACTATACGCTCGGACGATATCCCTGACATCTGTAAAATCGCGATACACGTCGAGTCGTCCGACTCGAATACCTTCGTCTCGCTTTGAGGCCTCTATTATTTGACGAGCAAAATCAGGTACGACAAAGCCCTCATTTTGCCCGACCCCAATATGATTAAACGGACGCGTAAGGATAACCGGAAGTTTGTACATCTGACCCATCTGTAACATGATGCGTTCGGCTGAATACTTCGAGGTGGCGTATGGATTCTGCGGATTGGGTGATGTGGTCTCATTAAATTTCTCTCCAAGGCGATGTCCTGGTCCATAGACCTCTGAGGAACCGACATAAACAACAGATTGAATCTGCCTTTCCTTCACTGCCTCCAGCAGGTTTATCGTTCCAATCACATTTACCTCAAAAGCGACTTGAGGCTCCCGCCATGAATAACTTACAGACGCAATACCCGCAAGATGAAATATGAGTTCTGGATTTATTTCGTCTATTGCCTGCTTTAAAGCTTCACGATCCATAAGATTGACATCTTTATACCAAACCCCTTCCATCTCAAAGGGTCCCCTACCTATACCGCTCACTGAATGGCGTTTTCCCTGAAGTTCTCGGACCAAGTACCTTCCAACAAAACCATTGACTCCTGTTATCAGTGCTCGCATTGTGAAATCTCCCCCATATATCAATTCCAATTGATACAGTACACATGATCCTTTCATGTTCCAAAACATCTTCCGCGAAATTATATCATATCTCTCATTATTACGGATTCTAAACTAATACCTTTTTCTCTCAATCCCTATACCACGTCATATCTATCGGAATGTATCCTCACAGACTTTTATACACCTTCCTATCATTCCTATCGAACCTATCTTCATTCATCAACTTCTAAGAATTCCGTTCCTATATCATACCGCCCCTTTTCGTGTCAAGACAACCGGGACGGTCTGTAAGACAATCCGCAGATCCATCGTTAACGACCAATTATAGATATAATAGAGGTCAAGTCGGATCCGCTCTTCATAACTAACATCGTTGCGTCCACTCACCTGCCAAAGACCGGTCAGTCCCGGCTTGACCCTCAAGATCAGTTTCGCTTGTGCTCCGTAGCGTTCCAACTCTTCGGGAATAATTGGTCGCGGTCCAACGAGGCAAATATCCCCGCGTAAAATATTCCAGAGCTGGGGTAACTCATCAAGACTCGTCCTGCGCAGTAAACGGCCCACGGGAGTGATGCGCGGGTCCTCTGCCAACTTGTAATTACTTTCCCATTCCTGTCGAATCGTCGGATCGTCCAGCAACCATGCGAGACGTTCGTCTGCATTCTGATACATAGTGCGAAATTTATAAATTCGAATTCTTCGTCCATCCAGCCCTAACCGCTCATGGGCAAAGAAACCCGTACCAGGCGATGTACAATACACTAAAAGCCATAGTAAGCCCATAAGCCAGAAGGAGAGCAGTAATGCCCCACAGGCAAAAACCACGTCGTTCAGTCGTTTCAAGCGTTTGGCTAACCCGTCAATCAGAAGGTCTTTGCTGCCAAAAATGAGGACATCTTGGCGGTCTAAGGCACGAAACGGTACGGATAAAAGTCCATTAGCACTGGGTACGAGAAATACTGGAATGTAATTCAGTTCGCAATGCTCCACGATTTTTCGAATGGGAAGGAGGGGGCTTTCATAAAGAAGAACGCCAACGGTGTGTTGATCTTCTGTCGCTTTTCGGGACTTATCAGACCCTTCCGTTCTTCCTCTCGCGAGAGGATTTCTGATCCGGACATCCTCATTTTCCTGAGCCAGCGCCGCCTCAAATTCAGTCCACCCTGAACCTTCCACCTCCAGTCCCTGTAGTTTGTCTGAAGCTATTTCTGCTAGAATCCTCAGTCCGGCTTCTTGACGTACTCGACGGACTAAGTCTGACGGAGCCTGGTCGAGACCGATCGCTACCAAGGGAAGTCGCATCTTATCACCGTATACTCGCCAATTTCGCTTGATGAGTAGACTCCGAAACCCCACAGCCAAGAGAAAATTTATCCCGAAAATCGTCGTAAAATAAATCCGCGAAAAGCTTACATACCGAATATAAAATGACAAGATATAAAAACTGACCGCTCCGTAAAAAATTGCTTTGAAATAATCCGTCGTACTCCTCTGAAGCAAAGCTTCTAGTTCATAGACTCCTGCAAAATGAAGCAGCACACCCATTTCCAGACTCAAAAAGAGGAGCATCACCAAATAGGGCCTAACATCAATGGTGCTATAATTCAAACCAAACTTGGTCAGTCCTACTCCAACCGTAGCCAGAATAAAGGCGGCTGCATCTGAAGCCATGTACCATTTACGTAAGCGAGCAATCCACGCGGAAAACAGCAAAAGGGTCACCTTCCTGACTGATCATGATGTAGTGGCATTTCTTTGCTTCCTGACCATCCGATTCGCAGCGATCCCCAACCCCAGCATAACCCAGAATACGGGCGCGACTGAAATCACACTATCGTTAAAGAAGGCAGCTCCCAAGTACCCGGTCACTCCCGCCCATAACCCTACTCCTGTCCTAGATGCAACACTGGGAAAATCTCCTCTAAAGTATGTTCTTATACAATCCAGCCAATACATACTAAAAAGTATCAAGAGGGCTAGCAGGGAAAGTAGACCCGTATTAATCCCTGTCTGTAGATAAAAATCGTGGGGTTTATCCACCAATTGCCACATGTCGCCATAGTATGCATACATTTTACCATAGATATCATATTGAGGGAAATAGGCTGCAAACGTATCCGGTCCGTAACCCAACCATACTGTGTTGCGTAATAGAGGTAATGAGCGTGACCAAATGTAGCCCCGTGAGGATCCCAAACGCTCTTGCCCAACAAAGCCCCAAGCAGGCGGACGCTGAAGCGGTATTTCGTCCCCTTTATAATCCAAGAAAGTGAACGTTTCGTTATCCACGCCGAAGTAAAGCTTAATTTGGTCGTCTTGCATAATAATAACATGTTTTTTGTTTAACAAACCCATTTTCAATTGGAATTTGCTATATTGAGGTTCAAGAAGTTTAATTTCGTCTTTCGCGGCATCGCTTTGGATGTGAAGAGAGTTCTGCTGAGCATCAGTAAAAGAGATTTGATCTCCGTTTAAAGCCATGTTCAGGGTACCGTCACTCGTCGCCACGGTCGCTTTGTTGCCATTCACCTGAATGTCTTTCAAAGGCAAGGGTTCTGCTTGGGTCACCTGCCTAGAAATCAGCCCGGTAGTATCCGCTAGTAAAGAATTAATCCGTTGCCCTAAATAGCCATGGGAAAGACGATCTAAACCTACAATTAAAAGGATAAGGATGGCAACTCCTATGGCGAAATATTTCCAATAGCCCAAAATCTCTCGACGCAAGGCCAACAAAAGCACGAGCAAGGCGAGGGCCCCCCCGAACATTCCAGCCCTAGAATTGCAACCCACCCATGTAAAAGCGGTCAAAGCAGTAAACAAACCGTAAATAATTTTGCGCCGTCTCTGTTTTTCTAGGGCGAAAAGAGCCAAGGTAAAAGGGAAAACAAGGGCAGCATAACTGCCAACATAATCCGTATGGTAGAGGGTAGCATAAATCGTGTGTGCACCAAATTGGAATTTGAGTTGATCGGCGTATTTCAAAAACTGTGACGGCAGAATAAGATCCCGAACCCACGTCGCTTTCCAGAGATCGTACCCCAGATACTGAAAAAATCCAATTGCGCCGATCACTGCTGCTGAGGTCAAAATTCCTCGTATCATCACAGTTATATGCCGCTCATTTTGCACGAGATTAAACGTCGTCACCAAGACGACCATGTAGGCCAGTAATATCCATAATCCTTCGTAACGGTCCGGAAAGCCTTGAAAGGCAATCTCAGGATAGCGGGAATAAAGAGCAGAGAGTGTTACCGTCACGACATACGCCACAACGGGTATGTAAAAATAAGTCCAATATCTTCGGTAAAATTGAGAATAGTTGTTGGAGTTAATATTAACATTTGAATCTGAATTCGATTTGGAACGAGAGTGAGAGCGCGAAATTAAATGTGTACGGGAGGCATCTAAGTATGCCTTAACGAACATCAGCAACAGTGCGCTAACCGCCGCAACCTCCAGCCAAACTCCTTTATAGTAAGAGAAAAAATCCGAATTTTCCGTTTGTCCGCTCCAAGCCAGCGCAGCTTCGCCGTGCAGAGGTATGACTTTAAGGTAAACGATTAGAGGTACGATAGCCACTATGAAGAGGATTGGAATTAGGAAATACCAGTGGTTATCTGATTTAAAGTTGAGCAAGGTCCTTGTTTTCTCGTTTTTAGAAGCTTTTTTGTCATTTCGTTTCTGCTGTGTCATTTTGCTGCCTCTCCTTTTGCAGAGTTGATATGTATGGGCAAAGGGCCGAGGGCGGTCGACCTAGGACTGCCGACCGTATCCTCGTGTCCCTTTGGTTTGAATGAAAACTATCTGTTTGAAGTTTTCTTTAGTTTACATTGCTTGATAATTTAAAACAATTCTTTTCGTCTGGCCTTGTGTACCGCTATCAATTTCCGTTGCCACAACGATGAACCAACTACCTACTGCATTATACCGTACTTTCACTTCACCCGTACTACTATCGATGTGAACGCCAGTCACGGGATTCTTTAGACTCCATGTAACGGTTTTACCACTCATAGCTTGACCATTTTGATCATTTACGATGGCTGAGTAGGTCGTTGTGGTAAATCCGCTTGTCGGAACATCCACCGATTTTGCTCCGATCACCGTTATCGACGTTGCAACTGGAATATACAATGTGACAGGCTCTTGGCCAGACACACTGCCACCATCCATTGCCACAACAGTGAACGCTGATCCGGTTGTGGTTGCCGCTATGGTCACTTCACCCGTGCTGCTATCGATATTAACGCCAGCCACGGGAGTCTCTAGGCTCCATGTAACGGTTTGGCCCTTCATACGAAGGTTGTTTTGATCATAGACGATGGCAGTGAAGGTCGTTGTGGTGCTTCCGCCCGTCGGAATTGCCACCAAATCTACTCCGCTCACCGTTATGCTCGTTACAATCCGCAATTTGACCGGCTTTGTACCTGTTACCTTGCCATCCGTTGCCACAACGGTGAACGCTGACCCGGTTGTGGTATCCGCCATGGTCACTTCGCCTGTGCTGCTATCGATATTAACGCCAGCCACGAGATTGTTTGGATCTAGACTCCATGTAACGGTTTGACCTTCAATAGGGTTATTGTTTTGGTCATATACGATGGCCGAGAAAGTCGTTATCTTGCTTTCACTCTTCGGAATAATTGCCACCGAATTTGCTCCGCTTACCGTGATGCTCGTTACAAATTGCAAAGCGACAGGCTTTGTACCTGTTACCTTGCCATCCGTTGCCACAACGGTGAACGCTGACCCGGTTGTGGTAGCCGCTATGGTCACTTCACCTGTGTTGCTATTGATATTAACGCCATCCACAAGATTGTTAGGGTCTAGGCTCCAGGTAACGGTTTGACCATCAATAGGGCTATTGTTTTGATCATATACGATGGCTGAGTAGGTTGTTGTGGTGCTTCCGCTCGTCGGAACAACCACTGAGCTTGCTCCGCTCACCGTGATGCTCGTTACAAATTGCAAAGCGACAGGCATTGTACCGGTTACCTTGCCATCCGTTGCCACAACGGTGAACGCTGACCCGGTTGTGGTAGCCGCTATGGTCACTTCACCTGTGTTGCTATTGATATTAACCCCTTCAACGGAAGGATCTGGTACTAGACTCCAGGTAACGGTTTGATCACTCATTGCTTGACCATTTTGATCATATACGATGGCTGAGTAGGTCGTTGTGGTGCTTCCGCTCGTCGGAATTGCCACCGAACTTGCTCCGCTCACCGTTATGCTCGTTACAACCCCACCCCGATCAGATTGTGTTGAGGTCAGTGTAACAGTCATTGTTCCTTGTTTATTGCCAACCATTGCCACAACGGTGAACGCTGATCCGGTTGCGGTATCCGCTACAGTCACTGCACCCGTGCTGCTATTGATATCCACGCCACTCACGGGAGTCGTAAGAGACCATGCAATAGTTTGATCACTCATAGCTTGACCATTTTGATCATATACGATGGCTGAGTAGGTCGTTGTGGTGCTTCCGCTCGACGGAATTGCCACCGGACTTGCTCCGCTCACCGTTATGTTCGTTACAACCGGTTTAGGTAGTGTTGATGTCAATGTGACGTCCTTTGTTCCTTGTACACTGCCGTCCTTTGCCACAACGGTGAACGCTGATCCGGTCGTGGTATCTGCTACAGTCACCACTCCTGAGCTGCTATTGATATTCACACCACTCACGGGAGTCTTTAGACTCCATGCAATAGTTTGACCATTCATAGCTTGATTGTTTTGATCATATACGATAGCTGAATAGGTCGTTGTGGTGCTTCCGCTCGCCGGAATTGCCACCGAACTTGCTCCGCTCACCGTTATGTTCGTTACAACCGAAGATCTATTGCCACCATGGCCTCCTCCACTACCGCTCGAAGAGCTTCCACCAGTAACGCTTTGCCCGGCAGGCGTAGAGGGGGTTGTGGCCGGGGCTTGAAATATGGAGAGACCCATAAAGCCATAATCACTCGTCAAGAGAATGCCTGAATTGCTCACGGCTGCTAAAGGTGCCCCAGTTAAGGCATCTACTAGATGAGCGTCATTCCCACTAGCCAAAAAGGTATACTGTGGTTTGAGTTGAGAGCTAAATTGATGGAACACAGCCAAGTTCGTGGCATATCGATCTGCTCCAGCAACTCGTATGGAGTTGGGTAGTGTGTTTTGGATTGCATTACTCACTACACCAGGACCACCAATGATATAGATCGTTTGAATTGTGCCTTTATGAGCTAACAGGTAATCTGATGCAGATGTCGGTAAACTATCCACATTCGTAAGTAGTATTGGCATATTATAGGCCGCTGCTACTGAAGCGATTGACAGAGCATCTGCATTACTCCATGCTGTGACTAACGTAACTTGTGTTGGCGACCCCAACTGATTAGCAATGTTTAATGCCGTTGCAAAACGGTCCACTCCACCCAAGCTGACTACTTTGATGTTCATCGCCGCTAATCTATCCAAGACATTTTGTTGGAAAACGCCCAGACCTGTCACAAGATAGACGGTCTTCACTTTAAGCCTCTGCAACTCGGTTGCCGTATAAGGATTCAAAGCGTCTCCCTCAGTCAATAAGATGGGTGCCGCCTTTGCTTTGGCTAACGGTGCTGCCGTCAGAGCATCCACGATATGCTCATCAGTCCCAATGGCCAACACGGCATTATCCGATGTAGTTTTCCAGCCGTATTCTGCAATTTGTGCTGCAGTCTGATACCGGTCAATACCTTTTATATGAATGACCAGTTGTAGGGAATTAACATCTGGTGCTCCCTCACTAGAGGTAGCTGCAGAAGCCAATAACGGAGCAGATAGCAGTGATAAAACCACTCCTAGCACAATCCCTACACCCAAAAGGATCTGCCTAAATTTGAGCATTCTCTTCCCTCTCTTTATGGTGAATCCTCATGTCCATTGCTTTACGGCTCCCGCTAAAGTCGATGCTGCCTCAGTAAATTCACCTTCTATAACTTAATTATAGTCATGATAATTCCCTGTTTTATTGAGCACTAGCACTATCTGAATAGTTCCATAACCTTCCTAACCATACCTGCTCACAATTTTGATACGACATTAGAATTTTTTAGTTTTTATTGAATGGCCTTTTTGCGGATGAAACCATTCTGTACACAACACCTCCTCTTTCCAGGGAACAATCAAAAATTGCACTTTTTGTTTTGATCCTACCATTTTTGTCATCAGTTCCTATGTTTATATATGTCTAACTAAAATGAGAAATTTATCCTAATCTGTATTACTTTCGACAAGGAATCATAGTTCCCTTTAATATGATTAAAATTTTCCAAATAAGGCATTAAGTTTACAGCCTATGTAAACTCATTTCAGATATGAAAAAAATAAAGCCCTCTGAAATCTCCAATAGATTTCAGAGGGCTTTGTCGCAATGTTTAATCATGAAGAAAATCCTAAGATCTCACTACCGAGCTAACTGAGGGCTCCAATTAAATTAGCAATTGGGGCCACATTGCCTTTTAGCTGTGTTGTTAACCCTTGCGTCCAACGGTCCACAGCAGCCTTATCTCCATTCTTAGTCGCTAAACCTGCTAACCACATACGTGCTTGTGCTCCTATTTGCTTATCCTCTGTCAAACCTTCCAAGTCCTTGCCCGAGCCAAGGTTCCCGAGAAGCAACTGGGCCTGGTCCATTTGCAGCCTAACAGTAGGTGTTATTTCTAATTTGTCTGGCACTATCCACAGATTTTTATAATAAGGATCAAGGTTCTCCATCTTGGCTGTGATCTTCTGAGGAATAGAAACAACCTCTTTGGCCGCAGCTTGCGCTTTTGCCTTATCGCCCGTCTGAGTTTCAGTCACTGCATACTGAAGGGCAATCTGTCCATACTCTTCATAGGATTTATTATAAAAAGGCGCTAAGGGAATAATCGTTTGCCCAATGGCATAAGCCGGTTGAGACTGTCCCAGGCTGCCCAACATCTCCGCCTCGGTTGCCAGGATATTTGGATCATACGCACTCAATTCTGCTGCTCGCTTGATATCCGTTAGCACTGCCTCTTTGGAGTTGTTATCCCCATTAGACATCAAGATATACATATTAGCTTCAGCCGCTTGGAGCCAAGAATAGGCGTCAAAGGGAAAGCTTTGTATTGCCGCTTCACTGTCCTGCACCGCCTGAGGAAAGTTCTGCTTCTGCAAATCTTGAGCGGCCGCTTGCGAATTCTTAACCCCATTCATAATAAAGAAAGGAGCGATCAGCATCACTGCCGCCATCACGGTCAAAAAGACCATCACCGCGAAACTGACTTTGTTATCGCTGCCGGCTAAAGGCTGATAAGGCTTAACCTGTACAACTTTTTGATTCAGATATTTTCTCCACGTACTTTCTTCTAGCTGACTGACAGCAGGTACCGACATTTGTAAGCTAATCGCTTTTAAAATTGCCACCATACTCCAAAGCAAGAGGGAAAGCGCTCCCTCAGATAGGTCGAAGTCGATGAGCGCATGCCCGCCAATCGCTAGGAAGGATAAAAAGACTACCATATTATACATTCGGTTGGAATCCTCTGGTGCTAAGACTTTCAACGTTTTTGCGGATTTGTATACCACTCGCACTACTGCCCCAACCAAAGCGAAGAGAGCCGCCATTCCTAGAATCCCTGCCTCAACCAGGATCTTAGTGACAATACTATGGGTCTCATTACTATAATATAGATAGCTCTGAAAACCTTTATAGGCAGCCGCCCAACCGCCTCCTCCATACCCAATAAGGGGACGCTCTAGAAACATTTGCCAGGCATTAGCGTAGAAGACAAAGCGTTCTTCCACGCTGTGTGTTTGCAAATTAATTTGCTTAATAGTAGCGAGAACATCCCCACCGTGGCGCATTAAGACAATGACTCCGACCCCCAGCAAAATGACGCCCAAAACAGCAAAACTTAAATTAATTGTTTTTGTCGTATATTTAACGTCTAAGATTGCACTATAATTCTTAACCACGGTCAAAATTAAGGCTAGACCACACCCGATCAGAAGCCAAAGTAGTGCCAGCCCTGACGATTTAGCATTGACTGCAGCCAAAAAACGACTCCACAGTAATAAGCCTATAAAGAAATTTAGTACTGGAAAGAGTAAATTTCTTCTTTTCCCGGCAGGGTAGACAAACAACATAGCCAGAACTGCCGCCAGGAAAATTAGATAGCCCCCCCGCGACTGGCTGCCTGCCACAGAGAAGGCCATGATAAAGATTCCCATCCCTAATAAAATGCCCTGCACCCATTTACGCTCTTCTAGCCAAAAATAGACGGCCAAAATCATGATGCCTACAATAAATGAGGCAAAAGCATTATGGTACTGCAACGTGGAGGATAAGACATCCGTCCAAGAATTTGTATACCTAACCCAACCAGGCACCGTCATGATCCCGAAGAGGGCCAAAGCCACTCCGATAAGAATTAAGCCCTTTGAATATACGTTCATTATTGTTTTATTTACCAAAGAACGACTCAGAATATAATAATACATAACATACGTCCAGATGCGCATCGCTTCGCGGATAGCATCTCCCATACTTGCGGCGCCGAAGATCGCGACCGTATAAACCAGTCCCATCGCTAGAACCGCAGCATCTAAGAAGTCCACCTTAAAACTTCGATTTCCCAGAATTATAGGGAAGGCAACCAAGCTAAGAATTCCTATAATTCCGTTCACTACCAAGAATTCTTGGGAAAAATATAGTCCACGCGAGTAAGCTCCTCCCCCAATAATCAATAGTGCTACTAGTACATTAATCCATAACATGATACTTGCTTTTTCGTTTTTTATTGTATACGACGAATCCCTCATTATCCAATATCTCCTTTACTCTTGATCATCCCTAACCATTGACACTCCATAGTTCTTCATTGAGCTTACAATCCTCACTTTAAACCGACTCTTATGGCTTAAGTATATACTGATTCCTCATAGTTATTCGACATTAAAAACAGAGATTCCTCTAATCTTGAGGGATCTCTGTTTGATTAAATATCCTAACTTCTTTCAAACTTAACGTTTTATTCCTACACTGTCAGCTTATTCCCCATCATTAAGCTGATTTTGCCCTTGAACATTATATCCCCTTACTATGCCAAACTGATACTATACAAGCTCAACATTTCTTTCCTATTTTAAAGCATCCAATTCTGTCTGCAGTGTCTTAAGTAACGGATCTTTAGGATCTACGCTGGCTATGCCCTTCTTAAGAGTTTCTTTGGCAGCGTCTGTATTACCCAGAGCGTCCTTCTCACATAAAGCTAGATTCCACCAACCATTGGCGTAGCGTGGATTGAGTTGAGTTGCCGTCTGATAATATTTAATTGCTTCTTGGGGATTATCTAAGCCCCTATAATAGGCGTTACCGAGATATGTAAGATATTGGACATTCTTTGGTTGCAGAACAACCGCTTTTTTGTAGTACTCAACTGCTTTATTGTAATCTTTGTTAACGAAGGCGCTTTCGGCAGCATTAACTTGATCCGTAGGGCTACTCGAATTTTTTTGAGCTATTCCCTCATATTTCGTCAAATTTTCTTGACCCTCAAACTTAGCTGCGTTAGGATCAACGATCTGGTACTTATCCAGAGTTGATGTGGAACTCGTTTGATTCGTATTAACCGGAACCTTATTGGCCGATTTATTGTTTAAGCTAATAACTGATATTACAATGATCAAGACAACAATAAGTGCCCCCAAACTTAATTTCCATCTTCCCACTTTATACACCCCATTTTAAATTTTTTTAATCCACTCTTCAAATCCAGAGCACCGACTATAGTATCTTTCCAGGATTTCTTCATAGCTAACCATAACTCTTCACAAACCACAGCAATAATTATAATAAGAATCACGAGTAAAGTAAACCTGTAGCTATGGCATCCCACAGTATCCCGACACATTTTAGGTGGACGCTGACTAACCAACAGCTTAGAGACGTCGGAATATCGGCTCTGTGTTTGAAGCATTATCGCCAAAGATTGTAACTTCTTGCAGGAGTTAGTAAATAGAGAAAAGCCTCACGTCCTTTTTGTTAGAACGTGAGGCTTTTCTCTATATTATAGTCAGAATTGTCAGTGTCGCTATGAAGGTTTTCTCTTAATATTTTCGGGTGCACTACCTAACTTATGGCTAGGTAGTGCCTGTAAAACCTTTGGTTTAATTTGAATACTTTAATTACTCAGTTATGCCAGCCCAAGTGATAGGAATATTGCCGATCACAGCACCTGAACTATTAGTAACTGTTAAGGTCGACCCACTAGGAATCATTCTTCCGGCATCAACACCGATATCTCGAGCCCCAGTGTTATCATTTGTAACTAGCATTGGATACGCTACCGCACCGTCTTGTAAGGTAATACTTACAGTGCCGTCTGTACCTGTTTGAAGTTGAACCACCGGAGCACTTGACAGATGATACGCCATAATCCCGGAAGTGCTAACGGTGTCGTAGGCAGG